>JBKJQD010000419.1:0-5289 GCA_046594125.1 Aestuariivirga sp. | reverse complement strand
CGCGTTCCAAATATGCCGAGTCTTATTATTGACTAGACATTGAGTCCTATTTTTGCTACACCCCCTCTCGTCTCCTTCCCACGGAGGGGCGGTTCGCGAGCCGTTGTTGACTGGGTTACGGTGACAGTGCATTTAATTATCTGAGTTACGATGTCTGGCGACGGGAAGAGACAGGACAGTGCGGCGCCAGCCGCTAACCGCCCGGTTCCCGGTTCTTCTCCATGAGGTCTGCCAAGGCCGCCAGATCATCGGGCGTCAGGCGCTGGCGGGCTACTGGCATGATCAGGGTGTTTTCCCAGTGGATGTGGCGGCGGTAGCGTTCGAAGAAGCCACGCAGCATGTAGCCGGTCATGCCGGGGTTGGTAATTTTCCCGCCCTGGCCCATGACGTCGAGGGATTCGGCGATCTCGGCGGCGAAGTCGGTGTCGGCGAGGTGCTCGGCGGCAAGCCGGTCGAGGATATCGCCAAGATCATCACCAGGCCCCACCCGCTCTCTGAGAATGACGAAAAGTCCGGTTTCCTCGTCCAGATGGTGGCGAGGCAGGTCATTTTGCAGATAAACGGCCGCCTGGGTGCAGAGCCTGCGGTCAAAGCCGTCCGGCAAGCCGTCGGCGATGCGCTCCAGAATATCGCAGAGTTCGACCTGCATGGCATGGGCCTGGGCAATCACGTCGAGGGGATTGCGCTCGAAAACAGATCGCTCGTCGTGGGGCCTGCTCATGTGTCCATCGGCTAAAGAAATCACGCTTCGACCTTCGGAAACTCCACGGGCAATGACATTGATCAGGATCAAAGGCCGGGGATGTAAGCCTGCGGCAAGCGCACCAGCGGCTCGGGCAGGCCGCGCACATCGGTCTTCAGGCGGAACAGGCTGCCGCTCAGCGGCCAGGCGGAAAGCGTGGCCTCGTCAAGGCCATCGCGCGCCGTGGTGATGTAAAGCGTGTCGAAGGCTGGGCCGGCAAAGCACATGGTGGTGACGTTGGGTGCCGGCACCGGCCAGTGGGCGATCTTGCGGCCATCGGGCGCATAGCGGCTGATACGGGCGCCGCCCCAGTGGGCGATCCACAGGCAGCCTTCGGCGTCGGTGATGACGCCGTCGGGCAGGCCCTCATCGCCGTCATAGGTGATAAGCGCCCGGCGGTGGCGCGGATGCAGGTCGTTCGGGGCAATGTCGTAGGCAAAGGTGACGCGGCCGGCGCTGTCGTTGAAATAGAGCGTCTTGCCATCGGGCGAAACGGCGGGGCCGTTGCCGATGGCAAAGCCGGCATCGCCCAGCGCGTAACGGCGATGCGACTCGACGCACCACAGGGCGCCGCGCGCCTCTTTCTCGAACTGGTGCGAGGTGCCGAGCCACAGCCTGCCGAAGCGGTCGGCCTTGGCGTCGTTGTAGATGATGGCATCGCGGCCCTGCTCCGGATCGCACCAGGCCTCGATGCTGAGATCGGACAGGCGCAGCAGCGCTACGCCACGGCGGTGGGTGAGGGCCAGGAGATCGGGATTGCTGGTGGCGGCGATGGCGCCGATGGGTGCTTCGATGGCGAGCGGCCAGCTTTCGGTCACACCCTTCGACAAATCATGGCGGAACAGGGCAGGATCGAGCAGGTCGATCCAGTAGAGGCAATGTTTCGCCGCGTGCCAGATGATGGCCTCGCCGAGACGATGGCGCGCTTCGATGAAAAGTTCAACAGCGCTCACGACTGTGCCCTCATGAAAGCCTCAACCGCGGTCCGGCGCGGCAGGGGTGCGATGGCGCCATAGCCCAATGTCGAAAGCGCCGCCGCCGCATTGGCGAAGCGTACCGCATCATGAAGCGTTTGACCGCGCGCAAGTTCGCAGAGCAGGGCTCCGGTAAATGCATCGCCGGCACCAGTTGCGTCAATGGCGGCAACCGGGAAGCCGGGGACGATGTCGTAGCTTTGGCTGGTGGCGGCGAGCACACCGTGACTGCCGAGCGTGACGAGAACTGTCTTGCAACCCAGATCGAGGAAACGCCTGGCGATGCCGCTGGGATCGCTGATACCGAACAGCGCCCTGCTGTCTTCTTCCGACGTCTTGAGAATATCGGCCTCTGCCGCCGCCGCGCGGATGACCGGCCAGGCCGTCTCCGCCGTCCACAGCTTGGGGCGGAAATTCGTGTCGAAGGACACGCGGGCTCCGGCGGCGCGGGCGATGGCAATGGCCCGTGTGACGGTTGCCGAAGCCGAAGCACTGATCGCCATGGAGATGCCCGAGGTGTGCAGGAATTTCGCCTCCGCGATCATTGATTGCGGCAAGCCTGCGGGTGTCATCAGGCTGGCCGCCGAACCGGCGCGGCGATAGGTGAAGACGTGGCCTTGCTCCGTGTGGGTGACGAAATAGAGTCCGGTCGGCGCATCGGCTTCAACGCTGACGGCGCTGCTGTCGACGGCCTCGGCGCGCCACAGCTCCATGATGGCTTCGCCGAACATGTCGGCGCCCAGCCGCGTCACATAGGCCGCCTTCGCGCCGAGCCTTGCTGCGGCGATGGCGGCGTTCGATGTGTCGCCGCCGAAGCCCGGCAGGAATCTTCCATCGGGTTGCAGGTTCAATTCGTAGAGCGGTTCGCCAAGCGCAATGATGTCAAAGGCCACGGTTGAGAGTCTCAACGTTTGAGGTTCACCCATAATCAATTCCCTCCCCCTTGTGGGGAGGGGTAGGGGTGGGGGTCCACGAGTCGAGACCTTGGCCACCCCCACCCCGCCCTCCCCACAAGGGGGAGGGAGAAGTAAGGATCAACCTAAACCCGTTCCACCCTAGAATACGGGCTTTCGCTTGTCGCGGAAAGCGGCAATGCCTTCGTGCAAGTCGGCGCTGCCCGCAGCCGCAATGCCGGCCAGGGCTTCGAGCGTCCGCTCCACGTCCTCGCCCTCGGCCGCGTTGATCAGCATCTTGGTGGCTTGGGTCGCGGCAGGCCCGCGGCTGGTGAGCCTCGCCGCCATGTCCCTCGCGGCGGCGAGTGTCTGGCCGCGCGGCACCACGGCATCGACGAGTCCATGCGACTTGGCCTCCGCCGCCGTGAAGATTTCGCCGAGCAGGGCCATGCGGCGTACAATTTGCGAACCAAAGCGGCGCACCGTGCGCTGGGTACCGGACCAGCCGGGAATGATGCCAAGGCCGGTCTCCGGCGAACCGAGCTTCACATGGTCCCCGGCGATGCGAAAATCGGCAGTGGCGGCGAGCTCGAGTCCACCACCCAGCGTATGGCCATTGAGTGCGGCGACCAATGGCTGGCGCAGTCTTGCCAGCGCATCGAAGGCGCGGTGCCCGTGGCGAACCCAGGCCATGCCGAAGTCCTGCGGCGCCCATTTTGACCACGCCTCGATATCGCCGCCGGCGCAGAACGACTTCTCACCCTCACCGGTGATGATGGCGGCGCGAACGCCGGGCGTCCCGTCAATCAGATGAGCCGCGCGTTCGAGCGCCAGCACCATCTCGTAATCGAAAGCATTCAATTTTTCGGGCCGCGCCAATGTGATGATGGCGAGATGGCCCTCGGTCTCAAGCCGGATGCGGCTGTCGCCGGTATCAATCATGAAGTTTGAGTCCCATCGCCTCGGGGCGGAACAGACCGGCTTCCATCAGTTTCAGCTGCGGTGAAACGATCACCGGAAATTCCGCCTGATCGAGAATGTTGGATTGCAGCTCGACGCCGGGGGCGATCTCGGTGACGACAACCCCCCCGGGCGTCAGTTTCAGGACACAGCGCTCGGTGACATAGGTGACGTCCTGTCCCTGTTTCACGCCGCGCCGGCCCGAGAAGGATATCTGCTCGACCTCCTTCACCAGCTTCCTGACCTTGCCTTCCTTGTCGATCTTCAGTTTGCCATCGGCAATTTCCATCTTCGCTCCGGCATTGTAGAAGCCCGAATAGACGATCTTCTTGGCCCGCGTGGTGATGTCGACGAAGCCGCCGGCCCCCGCCGTCACATGGGGCCTGACGCCAAGCTTCGAGACATTGACCGAGCCATTGCTGTCGATCTGCAGGAAAGACAGCAGAGAGCAATCGAAACCCGCCGCCTGAAAGTAAGTAAACTGGTAGGCGGATGGCACATAGGCCTCGGCATTCGACGAGCAGCCGAACTGGAAGTCGAGCAACGGCACGCCGCCCACCGCCCCCTGTTCGATCACCCAGGTCGCCTTGCCGTGCAGGCCCTCCTCGATAAAGATACGCGGCACGTTGGCCGAGACGCCGAAGCCCAGGTTGACCGCCCAGCCCGCCTTCAGTTCTTGCGCCACGCGCCGGGCGATGGCCTTGCCGGTGCCGAATTCCATCAGACTGAAACTGCTCAGTGGACGGAAGACTTCGCCGGAGATTGCCGGGTCATAGGGTGTCTGCGTGGTCTGCCACTGGTCCGGCGCTTCGACGATATAGTCGATGAGGATGCCCGGTACGCGAACGTCATGAGTCTTCAGCGTGTCGTTCTCGACGATGAATTTTACCTGGGCGATGACCTTGCCGCCATTGTTGCGCGCCGCCAGGGCGACATCGATGGCGCCGAGATAGGCTCCTTCCTGCTCGAAGCTGAGATTTCCACGCTCGTCGGCGGAGGTGGCGCGGATGATTCCCACCGCGGGTACGATCGCCGGGAAGAACAGATATTCGTCGCCCTCGAACTGGATCTTTTTAACGATCGGCGACTGGGATGCCTTGCCATTCATGGCGCAGCCTTCGCGGTCGGGATCGGCGAAGGTATCAAGCCCCACCTTGGTGATTACGCCGGGGCGCTTGGCAGCGGCTTCGCGCACCATGTCGAACATGATTCCGGATGGCACGTTATAGGCGGCGATCGCTTCATCGGCGATCAGCCGGCGCAGCATCGGCACTTCCGCTGTCGAAGGCCCCGAGGGATATGAACCGCCGAGGATGCGTTCGATCATTCCCGGCCGCGCCAGATGCTCGACGCCCCTGATGCCGTAGAAATCTCCGGCGGCGATCGGATGCAGCATGGTGAGTCCGCGCGGATGGCCTTCCGTACCAAAGCGCGCGCCCAGTGCTTCAAGCACGGCATCGGGGCAGCCCAGCCCCGAGGAGGAATTGACCATCACGGTCATGCCGTCGGCGATGATCTTCACGGCTTCGGCGGCGGATGCGATTTTTGGCATGATTCACCTGTTGCCGCGGATGAGATCGGCGGCTTTCTCTGCGATGGCGATGGTCGGCGCGTTGGTATTGCCGGAGATGATGCGCGGCATGATCGAGCTGTCGCAGATCCGCAGACCCTCGATGCCGCGCACTCTGAGAGCGATATCGACCACGGCCATGGCGTCGTC
>JBKJQD010000286.1:0-6627 GCA_046594125.1 Aestuariivirga sp. | reverse complement strand
GGGATATGCTCCCGGCCGGTATCGGTGATCAGCCCGGTTACTTCACTTCGCCGAGGCGTTCGGCAATGTTGAGATTGTCCTTGGTGACAGCCTCAGGCGTCAGCAGCAGGACCTTCTCGGCGGGCTTGGTGCCGTCCTTGAGGAAGGACACCAGCGTCTGCACGCCGAGCGAGCTCTGCTTGCCGGGGAACTGTTCGATCGTGGCGGTGAGGCCGCCATCGCGCACCTGGGCCAAGGCTTCTGGCAGCGCATCGAAACCGATGATGGCGATGCCCGATAGCCCGCGCGCCTTGACCGCTTCCATGGCGCCCAGCGCCATGTCGTCATTGGCGGCGACAATTACCTTCGGCGCCTCGGCAAGACCCGAAAGCGCCGCTTCCGTCACCGAAAGACCCTTGTCACGGGCGAAGCCTGCGGTCTGCTCGAAGACGATCTTGTACTTGTCGGCCATCGGGTCGAGCACATTGTGCAGACCCTTGTTGCGATCGATGGCGGGCGAAGCGCCCGACTGGCCCTGCAGGTTGATGATGGTGGCGCCGTCCGGGAACATCGAGACGATGAGGTTGCCCTGGGCTTCGCCGCCCTTGACATTGTCAGCGCCGACATGGGCGAGAATGCCCTCGACCGACGGCACGCGGCGGTCGATGGTGACCACCGGAATGCCGGCATCAATGGCCTGCTGCAAGGCCGGCGCCATGGCGTCGACTTCATTGGGGCTGATGGCGATGCCCTTGACGCCCTGGGTGATGGCCGCTTCGATATCGGCGGTCTGCTTGGGCGAGGACACCTGGCCGTCGCTCTCGATCACTTCGTAGCCCTGGGCGATGATTTCCGCCTTGAAGGCATTCATCATGTGAACAAAGAACGGGAAGGTAAGGCCCGGCACTGACGCCAGGATCTTGTCGGCGGCCTGTGCCGACGTAGCGGCGCCCAAGCTGAGCGCGATGGTGCTGGCAATGAGCAGTCTTCTTGAGAATTTATGCATTGTTGATTTCCTCCCAGAAACGGTTGCGGGCGCACGATGCAACGGAAAAATTTTGCATTCAACAGAAAATAACGCACGGCGGCCACGTGATTGCGCATGATCACCGCCGTGAGCGGCCAAGGAAGCCCGCCAGCGACAAAATGATGAGTGCGCCGCACAAAAAATATCCCACATCCGGCGACTGAAAAGGTGCCGAAGGTTGCAGGAAATAGCCGAAAATCTGGGCAAACATCACACTGCCCAAAACCATGGCAATGCTCTGCAGGCTGGCGATGCCGCCCTGCAGTTCGCCCTGTGCATCGGCTGGCGCTTCGCTCGACATGAGTGCGGTCAGCGCCGGATGCACGAATCCTTCGGGCGCATGGACGAGCAGCAGGATCATTACCACGGTGAAGTTTGGCGCCAGACCATAGCCGATGGCCGCGACGGCCGCCGCCACCAGACCCAGCACGGCGGTTTTGCGTTCGCCAAGCCAGGCGACGGTTGGACCGGTCAGCGCCCCTTGGACGATGGCGGTGATGAGGCCGAAGGCGGCGAGCGTCAGTCCGATCGTTGCAGCGCTCCAGCCGAACTTGGCGATGCCCCAGAAAGCCCAGATCGCCGGATAGACCGAAGTCGCAAAGAAATACAGGAACATGACGGCGCACATCGGCAGGACACCGCGATAGCGCGAAAGCACCAGAAGCGAGCCGATGGGATTTGACCGCGCCAGCGAGAAGGTCCGGCGCTTTTCGGGCGGCAGCGTTTCGGGCAGCACCAGATAACCATAGACCACGTTCAGCGCGGCAACGCCCGCCGCCACGAAGAACGGTACGCGCGGGCCGAATGTACCAAGCAGCCCGCCAATAGCCGGGCCGATGATGAAGCCCAGCCCGAAGGCCGCCCCCATCTTGCCGAAGGCCTTGGCGCGGTCATCGGGTGCGGTGATGTCTGCCAGATAGGCGTTGGCGGTGGAATAGGACGCGCCGCACAGGCCCGACAGGATGCGTCCGATGAACAGCCACACCATGGTGGGGGCCAGCGCCATCAGCATATAGTCGACGAACAATCCGGCGACCGAGAGCAGCAGCACCGGCCTGCGCCCCAGCGCATCCGAGAGATTGCCGATCAGCGGCCCGAACAGGAACTGCATGCCGCCATAGGCGAGGAACAGCCAGCCCGCCAATATCGAAGCGCCCGCCAGATCGGTGCCGGCGACGATCTCGATCAGCTTCGGCAACACCGGCATGATCAGGCCGAAACCCACCATGTCGAGAAACACCGTCATGAAGACGAAGGTGACGGCGTGTTTTCCCGGCGCCCTGCCGCTGAATCTCATGGGCTATTCCAGATTGGTGTGGCGCTGGCGCATGTCCTCGTAGGTGATCTTCTTCAGCGCCATCAGCTTCAGGACCATGACCTCGAAGAGGATGAAGAGCGCGCCCTCGAAGAGTGACCCCATGGGCAGCACCGAGCGCGTGGCGCCCTGGTCATCGGCCATGGTCTGGGCCGGCAGCAGCAGAACGAAATCGGCAAGCGACGATGTCGGCCCCTTGGGCACCGCCGTCACCACCAGTGTCGCGGCACCCGCATCGCGCGCAACACCCATCAGGGCCTGGGTCGTCGACACATAGCCCGGGCCGCAAACCGTCAGAAACAGATCGCCTTTGCCCACCGGCGGCGTTGTCATGTCGCCAGTCATCGCCACGTCGAAGCCCATGTGATGGAGCCGCATGCACAGGCCCATGATCTGCAATTTCTCGCGCCCGCAGGCGTAAAGCACCACGCGCCTTGCCGAAGCGATCCGCCGCACCGCCTCGTCAACCGCCGCGTCGTCGAGGCGCGCGAACACCGGCTTCATTTCGTCAAGTGCCCGGGCATAGAGATCGCTCATGTCATTCTTTCCTTATATTCATCAGCACACAGATCATTTTAGCAAGGCCCGCGCCTCATCGGGACCGAGCGGCCTGGGCCTCGTGCAGATGGTCTTGAGGTCCACGAATTTTCCGCTTGCGGCCGATGCCATGATCGACATCATCACGTCAAGCGCGTGCAGCGGGCGCTCGATGCCGCAGCGGATGTCACGCCTGGCGCGGATGGCTTGCGCCATGTCGGCCAATCCCGCCGTGCGATAGTTGGCATGATCGCCATGCACCGCATCGTTGCTGACGCCAAACGGGTGGTCCCAGGGCGGCAAGGGCTTCACTATCGTATCGGTGCCGGCCATCAGGACTTCGCCGCCGAACCAGTTGGGATCGGGCAGGAGGAGGGCGCCGCCGCTGCCATAAAGCTCCATGTTGCCGTGGCGGTGCGCGAAGACATCCCAGCTTGTCGACAGCGTCACCTGCGCGCCGCTGGCGAAATCGAGCAGGGCATGGATGTTGGTCGGCGTCTTGACGGTAATCATCCCGCCCTGGCGCGGCGCACTGGAAATGATGCGCCTCTTGCGCGCCGTGTTGGCCAGTGCCGCCACGCGTTTTACCGGCCCCAACAGGTTGATCAGGCAGGTGATGTAATAGGGTCCCATGTCGAGCATCGGCCCGCCGCCCTGGTGATAATAAAAATCCGGATTGGGGTGCCAGTGTTCCATGCCGTGGCCCATCATGTGGGCGGTGCCCGAGGTCACCTTGCCGATCAGGCCATCGTCGATCGCCCTCCGCGCCTGCTGGTAAGCACCGCCGAGAAAGGTATCGGGGGCGCAGGCCACCTTCAGCTTTTTCCTGGTGGCGAGTTTCAGCAAATCCCGGGCATCGGCCAAGGACAGCGCCAGCGGTTTTTCCGAATAGACATGCTTGCCCGCCTCGAGAATCTGCTTCGACACCTGGTGATGGACGGCGGGCACCGTGAGATTGACCACGATGGCAATATCGGGATTGGCCAGCAGCTCCTTCACCGTCTGTGCCGCGACACCAAACTCCGCCGCCCGCGCCACGGCCGCTGCCATGTTAAGGTCGGCCACGGCTTTGACCTCGATGTCCCGGAACAGCCGGGCCAGCCGGAGATAGGCCGCCGAGATATTGCCGCAACCGATGACGCCGACGCCCAATGCCTTTGCCATCACCAGCCTCAGATTTTCGACACGTGCTTGAACGAGCGCGTGCAGAAGCGTTGGAGATCGTTGGGATTGTCGTGCTCGACCACAAAATGCATGACGCGGCTGGTCTTCAGGGCCGTGAAGATGGCGGGCCAGTTCAGCGTGCCGTCGCCCAGATCGGCCCAGCCTTCCTCGTCGAGGTTGTGGCCCTTGCGGGCAATGTCCTTGACGTGCACGGCGGTGATGCGGCCGGCATATTTTCTGATCCACGGGATGGGATTGTTGCCGCCACGCGCAATCCAAGCCACGTCGCATTCCCAGTCGAGCATGGGGGCTGTGTCAAAAATGATGTCATGGGGAAATTCGCCGCTGGGCAATTTCACGAATTCGAAGTCGTGGTTGTGCCAGCCGAAGCCATAACCTTCGCCCCGCACCCATTCGCCGATGGCGGCCAGGCGTTTGCCGAGCTTGCGGTAGCCCGCGGCATTTTTCGGACGCTGTTCGGCGGGGATATAGGGCGCATAGACTTGGCGTATGCCGAGCATGCGGACAATGTCCATCACCCTGGGCCGCTCACCCTCAAGCATGGCGATATCGAAATGACCGGTCGGCATGACAAGGCCATTGCGGTCCATGGCGGCGCGCAGCGCCTTGGGATTGTCATAGACGCCGCCGAAGCCCTCGACCTCGCGGAAGCCGGTCCTCGCCAGCAGTGCCAGAGTCTTGTTCAGGGGTGACAAGTTACGGGCGGTGTAGAGTTGGAAGGACAGTCGTTGCGGCATGATTGAACCTTTCACTCGTAGTGCTGCGCCACCAGTTTGTTCAGCAGCCGGACGCCCCAGCCCGAAGCCCAGCTCTGGTTGATGGCGTTGCGCGGCGAATCGATTGCCGTGCCGGCCACATCGAGATGGGCCCACGGCAGGCCGTTGACGAAACGCTGCAGGAACTGTGCTGCGGTGATCGATCCGGCATTGCGCCCGCCGATGTTCTTCACGTCGGCCACGTCGTGATCGATGATCTTGTCATATTCAGGCGTGAGCGGCAGGCGCCAGACTTTCTCGCCGGTGGCGATGCCCGCTTCCGACAGGCGCTGGGCCAGTTCATCGTTGTTGGCGAAGAGGCCCGCATGTTCCTTGCCGAGCGCCACCAGTATGGCGCCGGTCAGGGTGGCGAGATCGACCATGAATTTCGGCTTGAAGCGGTCCTGGATGTACCACAGCACGTCGGCCAGCACGAGGCGGCCCTCGGCGTCGGTGTTGAGCACGGCGATGGTCTGCCCCGACATGGATTTGACCACGTCGCCGGGGCGCTGGGCATTGCCGTCTGGCATGTTTTCAACCAGGCCAATGGCGCCGATGGCGTTGACCTTCGCCTTGCGCAGCGCCAGTGCCAGCATCAGCCCGGTGACGCAGGCGGCGCCACCCATGTCGCCCTTCATGTCTTCCATGCCAGCCGCCCCCTTGATCGAGATGCCGCCGGTATCGAAGGTCACGCCCTTGCCGATGAAGGCCACCGGCTTCTCACCCTTGCGTCCGCCGTCCCAGCGCATGACGACGATGCGGGCTTCGTGCGGCGAGCCCTGCGCCACGCCGAGCATGGCGCCCATGCCGAGCTTCTTCATTTGCGCCGGATTGAGGATTTCGATTTTAACGCCATGGGCCGCAAGCTGTTTGGCCCGGTCCGCGAATTCCACCGGAAACAAGACATTGGCTGGTTCGTTGACGAGGTTGCGGGCCAGATGCACGCCTTGCGCCACCGCCTCGAACGGCACAAAGGCGCGCTTGGCGGCAGCGGCGTTGGCGGCCAGAAACGTCAGTTCGCTCAGGGCCGGCCCATCAGGCTTCTTGGATTTGTAGCCGTTGAAGCTGTAAACTCGCAGCCTGGCGCCCGAGGCCAGCAGCGCCGCCATGGCGGCGGCGGGCACCGCCTTGGTGCCGGGACCGGCGGCTAGCGCTGCCGCCTTGATCTTCAGTGACTGCAACACCCCGGCAATGGTGCCGCCCAGCATCTCGATATCGAGCGGGCGCAGCGCCTCGGCATCACCCAGGCCAATCAGCACGATGCGGTCGAAGCCGCCGCCCGGTGCCACGATGTCGAGCTGGGCATCGCGCTTGGCGGTAAAGGCGGCAGCGGCCACCGCCCGCCCCACCTGGCCCTTGGTCAGGCCATCGGCTTCCGCAGCGGCACCCGTGAGTTTCCTGGCATTGGCGACTAGCAGGACCAATACGCCGGAGCGCGGCAGGGTTGGGCCGGCAAACTTGATTTTCATGGGGTGATCCATCGCTGTTCGGGAAGCCTCCCTTAGCCTGAATTCCCCTCAAGGCAAATCGGGCAGCGCCGTAACCCTTGGTTAACCACGTCCCGCAGCTGTCCCACTCCAGCCCCAATCGGGCGGCAGGCTGGCTGAATTCAGTTCTTCCCGGCGCAGGTGAAAGCCGTTAAGAATGCGTAAACTATCGTGAACGCTTGGTTGGTGGTGTGGGGCAATTGCGGTTGAAGACATGGGCTGACATGGGGTGGCGGGCGCGCAGCGGCGTCAGCAGCGCCGTGCTGTGCCTGGGGCTTATCGCCGCCCTCTCCGGGAGCGGTATCGCCGCCATCAGTGACGCCCCGAAATTCGTGGCCCCGG
>JBKJQD010000022.1:0-7074 GCA_046594125.1 Aestuariivirga sp. | reverse complement strand
CGAAGTCAGGAAGCTGATCGCCGGTCCGACGGTGTTTATCTGCGATGAATGCGTCGAACTTTGCATGGACATCATCCGCGAAGAGAACAAGACCTCCCTGGCCAAGTCCAAGGATGGTGTGCCGACGCCGCACGAGATCCGCAAGGTTCTCGACGACTATGTCATCGGCCAGGAATACGCCAAGAAGGTTCTCGCGGTGGCGGTCCACAACCACTACAAGCGCCTGAACCACGCCGCCAAGAACAACGACGTCGAACTGGCGAAGTCGAACATCCTGCTGGTTGGCCCGACGGGTTCCGGCAAAACGCTGCTGGCCCAGACGCTGGCCCGCATTCTGGATGTGCCCTTCACCATGGCCGACGCCACGACCTTGACCGAAGCCGGTTATGTCGGCGAGGATGTCGAGAACATCATCCTCAAACTGCTGCAATCGGCGGACTATAACGTCGAGCGCGCCCAGCGCGGCATCGTCTATATCGACGAGGTCGACAAGATCAGCCGCAAGTCGGACAATCCCTCGATCACTCGCGACGTGTCGGGTGAGGGTGTGCAGCAGGCGCTGCTGAAAATCATGGAAGGCACCGTTGCGTCGGTGCCGCCCCAGGGTGGCCGCAAGCATCCGCAGCAGGAATTCCTGCAGGTCGATACCACCAACATCCTGTTCATCTGCGGTGGCGCCTTCTCAGGGCTTGAACGCATCATCAACCAGCGCAGCAAGGGCTCGGGCCTGGGCTTCGGCGCCGAACTGCGGGCGCCGGAAGACCGCCGTACCGGTGCGGTGCTGCGCGAGCTTGAGCCGGAAGACCTGCTGAAGTTCGGCTTGATCCCGGAATTCGTCGGACGCCTGCCCGTCGTGGCGACGCTTGAAGACCTCGATGAGCCGGCCTTGATGCAGATATTGACCGCGCCAAAGAACGCGCTGGTCAAACAGTACCAGCGCCTGTTCGAGATGGAGGGCGTCAAGCTCACCTTCCCGGAAGAATCGCTGCATGCCATCTCGCACCGCGCCATCGACCGCAAGACCGGTGCCCGCGGGCTTCGCTCCATCATGGAAACCATTCTGCTCGAGACGATGTTCGATCTGCCCGCCATGAATGGCGTGGAAGAGGTGGTCATCTCGCGCGAAGTGGTGGAGGGCGACGCCAAGCCGCTGCTGATCTACGCCGACCGCGACAAACAAGCCGGCGGCAAGATGGCGCCCGTCTCGGCCTGAGCTCTATATCCAATCGCTGAAACCAAAACCGGGGCCACAAGGGTCCCGGTTTCGCTTTGCCTCTGCTATCCCCGTATTTCGGCTATGCGCCAAACGAGGCAAAGGAACGCTTGAATGGTTGTGCGGCGGGATCGTTGGGCGCGATGCAGGCCAACCGAGAGCTGAGCCCATCGAGAGCCCGCACCACATGATTGGCGATGGTGCCGTGAGTCAGAATGACGAGGCCGATGCCGCGCCCCAGCATCCGGCACATGCTGCCATTGGCGGCGAAGTCCAAAACGCCGGCGTCGCGCCATCCCGGCTGGCTGTCGCTGTCCGTGATGAGGCCTGCAGAACCCAGCGCATCAGGGCGCTCGAGC
Source organism: Aestuariivirga sp. (assembly GCA_046594125.1). GTDB lineage: Bacteria > Pseudomonadota > Alphaproteobacteria > Rhizobiales > Aestuariivirgaceae > Aestuariivirga. Next base: position 5,502 of record JBKJQD010000022.1, on the reverse strand, counting down.
CGGCGGGCGTTTCGCAGACGGGAACTACGATGGAACTGTCACGGTCAAAAACAGGCGGGCACTCATGGCGGTGTCATCTTTGTTTTGTTTGGCGCGGCCTATGCTGTGAAACACCGCCGCCGGGGGATTTCAGGGACCGATGACAAGAGACGACACCAGGGCTGGCGGCGGCAAGCGGCCCGGCGCCGAACAAGTCCGGAGCCATCTCCGGCATGTCCTGACCCATGCCGATTTTACCGCCGCACTGCGGCTTTCGGCCTTCCTCACCTATATCGTGGAGCGCAAGCTCGATGGCGCCGAGGATCGTATCAAGGCCTATTGCATCGCCACCGGGGCGTTGGGCCGCCCCGCCAGTTTCGATCCGCAGAACGACCCCATTGTGCGGGTCCAGGCTTGGAGCGCCTGCGCCAAGCGCTCCAAGCCTATCATTGCCGGTAACTAGCAGATGGTCCCGAGCGCAGGTATTGCATCCCGAATCCGCCGATAATCGCGGCAAGGATCAGCGATTTAACCCGGCAAATGCCGGTCCAGACTATTGTGTTACTTTCACGCCGACAAACAGGAAGTTTGCGATGCAGTTTTCCTGCCCGGTTATGCCAAAGGGGTTCTTGATCTTTCCAACAAGAGTCACGTTTGGCGTCGTTGCGGCGAGTGTTGCGGGGGTTTGCTTGGAGACGAGAACAAACCCAGGCTTGTCCGGAGTAAAGTCGGACCATCCAATGGCAACGTTGCTCACCTGCTGAAATGAACTCGTAAAGCTACCTGCCGCCAGCAACCTCAAAGATTGGGCATTAAAACGCTCTATAACGTTCACTGCGGAAAAATTAAAATTTCCCGGCACGGCAGCAGGATGAAATTGGCCGTTGCTGATATCACCAGCCTCAGGGCCCTTTGTACAGCCGACGCTTGCGGCTGTAACTTGCAAAGTGCCGCGAAACAGGGTTTCCGCGCTTGCAGATATTACACTTGACGAAAGAAGTGCTGTTGCAAGAATTGTATATTTGAACATTGCATGTCCCCTCCCAAGAATGGCCGGACCGCCTTAATTGGCGGCGACAACCTGAATCCTTACCTTGACCGACATCCACCGGATGACCGGTTTGTTGACGTGAGATTGCCAACATGTACGTACATTTGCAAGACCTGACCGCCGCCATCGGGGCCACCTTGCAACGAAGTCGATGATGCCAACGCTTTGCTCGCCAGGAATGTCGATATCGTCGCCATCAAGACGCACCTCTCCCGTGGTTTTCGCTGGTACACATAATCACCGAGCCCGTTCACACCGGCACTGGATCGGCTGGCGGCCGCATAGTGCTGGCAACCAGCAGCGGGCCGTGCACTCAGCGCCAACTATTCTGACCTGCTGGCCGATTATGGCTGCCGCCGCCCTGGCACTGCTTCTGCCTCTTCGCCGCCACGGCCATTACCGGCAAGACCGGTGAGGCTGACGAGATTGCCCGCGGTCTTGAAGGCGAAACCGGGCCCCAGGCCCTGATCCCGGTGGCCATCGCCTCGATCCGCCGTGGTGATCCGGACAAGGCGAAAGACGCCGCCGACCCGCGCCAACCCCTGGCCCTGCCCGGAATCTTCCCCGAAGTTGCCGACCCGACCCTCGAGGGCTTGCGCAAGGCAGGTTTCAAGTCCAAGCAATGACACGTGAATTGCCGCTTCTGCCACACCATTGAAAAATGTTAACCGGGCATCCATCTTCCCTTGCGAGGCTGAAGCTGCGTATGTTGTGTTTTGTGCGTATGATACGTCTGATTCACGAAGGCGGCGGTCGACAGCCCAGTATGGGCGCCACGGATTTGCGGCATGTCTCGCGTGAATTCAAAAGGCGGCCCGCCCGCGAAAGGAAAAAGAATGACAAAGACCGCCAAAACTCCCGCAACCGGCAGCTTTGAGACGATTCCCGTCCTGCCGCTGCGCGATATCGTGGTTTTCCCGCACATGATCGTGCCGCTGTTCGTCGGCCGCGAGAAATCCATCAAGGCCCTGGAAGAAGTGATGCGCGAGGACAAGCGCATTCTGCTCGTTGCCCAGAAGAACCCCGCCGATGACGATCCGGCACTGGATGCCATCTATCGCGTCGGCACGCTGGCCCAGGTGCTGCAACTGCTGAAACTGCCGGACGGCACCGTCAAGGTGCTGGTCGAGGGCGTCGAACGCGCCCAGGTCCATGCCTTCACGGCGCGCACCGATTTCTTCGAGGGCGAAGTCGAAATCCTCCTCAACTCCATCAGTCCCGGCGCCGAGGTCGAGGCGCTGGCCCGCACCGCGGTGACCCAGTTCGACAGCTATGTGAAGCTCAACAAGAAGGTGCCGCAGGAAGTTCTGGCCTCGGTAGGCCAGATCACCGACTACGCCAAGCTCGCCGACACCATCGCCGCCCACTTGGCCATCAAGATCCCCGAGAAGCAGGAGCTGCTCGAAATGACCGCGGTCGAGCAGCGGCTGGAGAAGGTGTTTGCCCTGATGGAAGGAGAAATCTCCGTCCTCCAGGTTGAGAAGCGCATCCGCTCGCGCGTCAAGCGCCAGATGGAGAAGACCCAGCGCGAGTATTATCTCAACGAGCAGATGAAGGCCATCCAGAAGGAACTTGGCGACGGCGACGAGCGCGACGAGATCGGCGAGATCGAGAAGCGCGTCAAGGAAACCAAGCTCTCCAAGGAAGCCCGCGAGCGCGCCGAAGCCGAAGTGAAGAAGCTGCGCCAGATGAGCCCCATGTCGGCGGAAGCCACCGTGGTGCGCAACTATCTCGACTGGCTGCTTGGCATTCCCTGGGGCCAGAAGAGCAAGGTCAAGAAGGACCTCAAATTCGCGCAAGGCGTGCTCGATGCCGATCACTTCGGCCTCGACAAGGTGAAGGAGCGCATCGTCGAGTATCTCGCCGTGCAGACCCGCACCAACAAGCTGCGCGGGCCGATCCTTTGCCTCGTCGGCCCCCCGGGCGTCGGCAAAACCTCGCTTGGCAAATCGATTGCCAAGGCGACGGGCCGCGAATTCATCCGCATGTCGCTGGGCGGCGTCCGTGACGAGGCCGAAATCCGCGGCCACCGGCGGACATACATCGGCTCGATGCCCGGCAAGATCATCCAGTCGATGAAAAAGGCCAAGAAGCAGAACCCGCTCTTCCTGCTCGACGAAGTCGACAAGATGGGCATGGATTTCCGCGGCGATCCTTCGGCAGCACTGCTTGAAGTGCTCGATCCGGAACAGAACGCCACCTTCATGGACCACTATCTGGAGGTTGAATATGACCTCTCGAGCGTCATGTTCGTGACCACCTCAAACACTCTGAACATTCCGCCAGCCTTGCTTGACCGCATGGAGATCATCCGCCTTGCCGGTTACACGGAAGACGAGAAGCTGGAGATCGCCAAGCGCCATCTGGTGCCCAAGTCCTCCGAGCATCACGGCCTCCAGAAGAAGGAGTTCGAGATCACTGACGCGGCCCTTTATGAGGTCATCCGCCTCTACACCCGCGAAGCCGGTGTGCGCTCGCTCGAACGCGAGATCAACACCCTGGCCCGCAAGGCGGTGAAGGAGTTGATGACCAACAAGACCAAGAAGAAGATCAAGGTGACACCGGAAGTCGTCAACCAGTACTTGGGCGTGCAGAAATACCGCTATGGCGAGATTGAGCGCGACGACCAGGTGGGCGTGGTGACGGGCTTGGCCTGGACCGAAGTCGGCGGCGAAATCCTGACCATCGAAGCCCTGATGATGCCCGGCAAGGGCAAGATGACGGTGACCGGCAATTTGCGCGATGTGATGAAGGAGTCGATTTCGGCGGCCTCGTCCTATGTGCGCTCGCGTGCCGCCACCATCGGCGTCAAACCGCCGGTCTTCGACAAGCGCGACATCCACGTGCATGTGCCCGAGGGTGCGACCCCCAAGGACGGCCCGTCGGCAGGTGTCGCCATGGTGACCGCCATCGTCTCGGTGATGACCGGCATTCCGGTGAGAAAGGATGTCGCCATGACCGGCGAGATCACGCTCCGGGGCCGCATTCTGCCGATCGGCGGCTTGAAGGAAAAGCTGCTGGCGGCGCTCCGCGCCGGGATCAAGAAAGTGATGATCCCCGAAGACAACGCCAAGGATCTGGCGGAAATTCCGGACAACGTGAAATCCGGCATGGAGATCATTCCGGTGGGCCGCATGGACGACGTGCTGCGCCACGCGCTGACCCGCATGCCCGAACCCATCGTTTGGGACGAGGTGGCGGAAGAAGCCGCCGCCGCGGCCCGTGCCGAAGCCGGCAAGTCAGGCGAGGGCGCCCGGGCGCATTGATCGTCCGTAGACGGAGTGAATAGCGGCGGGGGAGAAATCTCCCGCCTTTTTGTTGTTGCCGGCAGCCCCTCACATATCCTGCACCTGCGAAGGCTTGCCAAATCCTGCGAATCGCCTGCTATTTGGCGTCAGGACGGCTTTCAACCTTTACGAGTTGGACGACGATGAACAAGAGCGAACTCATCGCCAAGGTTGCCAGGGACATCAACATGCCGCGCGGCGATACCGGCGATGTGGTGGAAGCCACGCTTGAAAATATCATCCGGGCCCTCGGGCAAGGCGACGATGTGCGCCTGGTGGGCTTTGGCACCTTCACGGTCACCCGCCGCAAGGCCGGTGAGGCGCGAAACCCGCGGACCGGTAAAGCCATCAAGCTCCCTGCCGGGAAACGGGCCAAGTTCAAAGCGGGAAAATTGCTCAAGGAGGCGGTGAACGGATAGGGCTGACAACACCTGGAAGCTTACATTCAGCCCCGCGCGCCCTCAGAACCCGCGCGGGGTCTTTGTTTGCTTGCAAGCCAGCCGCAGCGCTTGTAAGACGCCGGGCAGGGGCGATTAGCTCAGCTGGTAGAGCGCTTCGTTTACACCGAAGATGCCGGGAGTTCGAGTCTCTCATCGCCCACCATTTTTATCAATTAAATCAATAACTTAAATGGCGCAACGCGTTGCCCGATGTAGCAGGCTTGTGGACAAGGATGTGTAGCGACCGTTCATGTCTTGTTCTTGTTGCTGGTTCGTGGCAGGATCGAGTTATCAGGTCTGGTCCATTGGTGCGCGCCTTAGCAAAGACGGCGGAGTAAAACACAGCCCTTAGAAGTCGCAGAACATCTCCTATTTACGTAGCGGCCAGATACTCGGTTTGGCCAATCTCGGAGGGCATAATGGACAGCAGTTTTCGGGGCCTTGTCGTTAGTTCACCAATGAAACTTGGCAATGGCGAAATGGCGCTGGGCGGAGATATGCGAGAGCCGCTTGACCCCCAATTGGTGAGAACCGGTCTGTTGTTCTTCGATAAGTTGGAATGGCCAGATTCGTCCGCTTTCAGCATCGCTAGCACTGGGTCTACTGCGTATTTGCTAAAAGCTGGAGTCCTGCAGAGGACGCGTTCTGCCACGAATTACGTGGACCATAACCTAGTATCTAACCACCTCAGAGACCACCTCGACATCTTCAGAAAATTGAACGAGGCTCAACCCAATCAGTGGAG
>JBKJQD010000452.1:0-3173 GCA_046594125.1 Aestuariivirga sp. | reverse complement strand
CGCCTGGAACAGGAAGCTCTTGTTGGCGGAACCGCCGCCCTTGGCCATGAACATGAACTTGTAGGAATCATCGCCCTCGGCATAGATCTCGCACTGCGCCGGCATGTTGTTGGCGGTGTTCTTTTCCTCATACATCGAGATCGGCGCCACCTGCGAGTAGCGCAGGTTCAGCTTCTTGTACGCGTCGTAGATGCCCTGCGAGAGTGCTGCCTCGTCGTTGCCGTTGGTGAGGACGTTCTGGCCGCGCTTGCCCATGACGATCGCGGTACCGGTGTCCTGGCACATCGGCAGCACGCCACCGGCGGCGATGTTGGCGTTCTTCAGAAAGTCGAAAGCGACGAACTTGTCGTTGTCGCTGGCTTCCTTGTCTTCGAGGATATTGGCCAACTGCTTGAGATGGCCGGGCCGCAGATAATGATTGATGTCGCCAAAGGCGGCCTCACTCAGCGCCCGCAGCGCCTCGCGCGACACCACCAGCATGTCCTTGCCGAGCACCTTCTCGACCCGCACGCCCTCGGTCGTGATCTTCTTGTAGGGCGTGGTGTCCGCCCCAAGCGGAAACAGCGGCGTGTGCTTGTAGGGCGGAACGGGCTTCGGGTCGGGGAAGGCGGTGGGGGCGTTCATGGGCTGGCTTTCTCGTTGATGGCTTTCTCGTTGATCGACATTGTTCTCATATTAATCCACTCTCGGTTCAAGCCGAACAAGCTTTTTGATCAATGATTGATTGAATGCAATCCTATCCCAAGATGTTTGGGCATGATAATTTCCAATCACCCCTTTCCTTCCTGCTTCTCCGCATAGGCATCCACCAGCGCGCGGATCATGCGCTGATAGGGCACGCGGCGCTTCTGCGCGGCACGCTTGAAGAATGTTACCGAGCGCTGCGACAGGCTCAGCGTCACCTTCACATTGTCCTCGCGCAGCACCAGTTGATCCGGAGAGGGCAGGAAGTCCTCGATCACCCTGACTTCCCCGATCTCACCTTTGCTATATTTCACCGTTGGCTTTCTCATAGATCGCCTTTCCCTTGCGCCAGAAGCCCGCTCCGAAAATCCTGATCAGCTATTCCGCCAGGTGAAACGCACCATCACCACGACACCGTCTAGTCGTCCAAAGCAAAAGTAACGCCGCTCTCCGCTACGGTGATCGAGGTCTGCTGCGATCACACGCAGCGGGTCCAGAAATGCATGCTGGGCAAGCTCGAATCCGATGCCGTGCTTGGCCCGATGCGTTCCTTGGCAACGTCCATTCAAAATTCGCCATCGGCTGCGCCATCATCCAGTAAGTATATTATACCATATGGGCATATGGTTCAAAAGCTGTTTCCTGCCCCTTCGATGGCCTTGATGCAAAACACATCGAGCCGTCCGGACGTCAGCACTCCCTCGTTCATGGGCGTGATCGCGTTCGCGATCGGCGTCGCAATCCACGGGTTCTGATGCCGGGTCGTTCAGGATCGAGTTGACTTCTGTGCGCGGCCCTTGCAGGAAATCCCCGAGCCGGTTTCAATGGGCCCAAAGGGGCGTTCAAGATGACATCACGACGACAGTTTCGCCGATCGGTCCTGTTCGCGGGTGCAGTGGCGCTGGCGGCCTTCTCGGCCTCGCCGGCCCGCGCCGACCGCTGCGATGACGTTGCCAAGCAACTCGCCGGCCAGATCGACGGCATGAAGGTCAATTTCAAGGCCGCCAATATCGTCTATCTGACGCATCCGGCGGCGAAAGAGATGTCGATCGGCTGCCGCGGCAAGAACTACTCGCTCGAACTCTACGCAAAGACCGACCGGAAATTCAAACCGGAGTTCCTCGATCTGGTCGCCAGGGCCGGCGCCCTCGTCTTCACCATTCCGAAGCCCGACGTTCAGACCGGCTCCGGGCGCTGCATGAAGCGGATGGGCATTCTGCGCGGCGACAAGGTCTCGATGCGCTTCCGCCGGCTCAACATGGAATGCACGCGCACCAAGACCGAGGCGTCGATCGCGGTCACCCGCGGCAAGGACGAATAGACTCGCCCGCGCCGCGAAACTCCGTGGCTTTCTAACGAATTTTCGAGCCCCCGATTTACCATCGGGCGTGATCGCCAGCCGGGATTTACAGATCATTCGCTTCAATGCCTCCAGTGTCGCAGGCAACGAAAAGGATGTGTCCGATGAATGTCTCTGCTGTACCCGCGCCGTTGCAGATCAAGCTGCCCGAAGCCAGCGTGCTCAAGGTCGACGTAAGGCCCCCTGATGTCCAGAACGGCGCCGCCGCCGATGGCACCCGTACGCCGCAGCCGACGGTGCTCGCCGCCCTGCCGCCCGGACAGGGCACGCGGATCGACCAGCTCGCATAAGGGCTTTTTGCGCTCCCCTGCCGAACCGAACGCAATCGCCGCAAGTTTGCCGAAATTTTCGCGATCATGGGTGGCCCCGAAGACCGGGCCAGCGCATGATCGCGAAATGCGTTTGCGCACTCGTCTGCGGAAGTTTGGTGAGGGACACATGCCTGACAGCAAGACCTATACGGGCGGCTGCCATTGCGGCCAAATTCGATTCGAATGCACCACCGACATGGCCATGGTGACCGCCTGCAACTGCTCGATCTGCACCAAGAAGGGCCTGCATTTTACGTTTCTGGCGCCGAAGAGTTTTCAGCTCCGCGCCGGCGAGGATAATTTGCGGGAATATCTCTTCAACAAGCACGCCATTCGCCATCAGCTCTGCCAGGATTGCGGCGTCGATGTCTTTGCGCGCGGCACCAAGCCCGACGGCAGCGACGTGGTGGCGCTGAACGTGAGCTGCATTGACGGCATCGAGCTGTCGAAGCTGACGATGACGCCGGTGGATGGGCGTAATAGATAGACTTCGTCATTCCGGGGCGATGCGAAAACATCGAACCCGGAATCTCCAGATTCCGGGTTCGCGCTGACGCGCGCCCCGGAATGACGAAGTCAGAGATCCAGCGGCTTGTAGCGGCGGAAAATGCCGTCCTCGTTGAAGTCAATCCGCCGCTCGCTGGCGAGATAGGCCTTGACGTTCGGACGTGCAGCAACGCGGTCATGCAGCGCGACCAGCCCCGGAATGCCTTTCTCAAAAATCTTCATACGATTTGGAAACGCGTAGCGCAGCCCTTCCACAATCTGAAACAGCGACAGGTCGACATAGGTCAGGCGGCGGCCGGTGACGTAAGCAC
>JBKJQD010000221.1:0-4075 GCA_046594125.1 Aestuariivirga sp. | reverse complement strand
CGTCTCTGGTGCTGCGCGGTGAGCAATATAAAGAGCAGAGACGATAACAGCGGGCAAGCAGGCAACGCCAAAGCTGGCGCGGGAAATCTTTACCAACGGCGCCATCCTTCTGCTGTTCGGAAGTTTCCTGATTGGCATGTTGACCGGTAAACCGGGACTGGCGAAAATGGAGGGCTTCCTGGTGACGCCGTTTCAGGGAATCCTGGCGCTGTTCCTGCTCGACATGGGCCTGATGGTCTCCCGGCAGTTCCATTACATGCGGGAGTTTTCTTTCAATCTTGCGGCCTTCGGCATCTACATGCCGCTCTTGGGTGCTGCTGTGGGACTGGCGGCTGCCTTGGTCATCGGGCTGGACGCGGGAACCGGTATGCTGTTCATGGTGTTGTGCGCCAGTGCGTCTTACATCGCGGTGCCTGCTGCCATGCGCCTTGCCCTGCCTCAGGCAAAGGCGGCGATCTACCTGCCGATGTCGCTCGCCATCACCTTCCCATTTAACATCGTGGTTGGGCTTCCGCTTTATCTGATGGTTGCGGAAAAGCTGCTTGGCAAAGGACTGTGAAGGACGGCGGAATGCGCTCTTGGTGTAACTGGGCAAGAAAACCATGACACTTACACATCTCGACAGCCTCGAAGCCGAAGCGATCCATATTCTTCGAGAGACGGCGGCCCAGTTCCAGAAGCCCGTACTGCTCTATTCCATCGGCAAGGATTCCGGCTGTTTGCTGCATTTGGCGGCAAAGGCCTTCCATCCCGGGAAAATACCGTTCCCGCTGCTCCATGTCGACTCGACCTGGGAGTTCAAGGAGACCATCGCCTTTCGCGACTGGGTCGTGAAGCACTACGGCGCCGACCTCATCGTTTACCGCAACGAGGATGGCGTTCGAAAGGGCATCAATCCCTTTGATCATGGTTCGAGTCTTTATACCGAGATCATGCGCACCGAACCACTCAAAAAGGCGATTACCGAGCTTGGATTTCAGGCAGCACTCGGAGGCGCAAGGCGCGATGAGGAAAAGTCGCGTGCCAAGGAACGGATATTTTCAGTGCGTGATGCCAGCCATGGCTGGAACCCCAAGGAACAGAGACCGGAACTCTGGAACAACTACAACGGCCGTCTCGCGCCGGGTCAAACGATGCGGGTGTTTCCGATATCCAATTGGACCGAGCTCGACGTTTGGCTCTACATCCTGCGTGAGAATATTCCCCTGCCGTCGATCTATTTCGCCGAGGAACGCCCTGTAGTGATGCGCGACGGCCAAATCATCATGGTCAACGACGAGCGCTTGCCACTGCAACCCGGTGAGACGCCGAAGTTGGCGCGGGTGCGCTTTCGCACTTGCGGTTGCTATCCGCTAACCGGCGGCATGATGTCGAACGCGAAGACGGTAAAAGATGTGATTCTGGAGACGATCAATGCCACAGGTTCCGAGCGCCAAGGCCGCCTGATCGACAAGGATGGCGCATCCGCAATGGAGGACAAGAAGCGCCAAGGTTATTTCTGAGCCAAGGAATAGAGATAGCCGCCCTGAAAGTCCGCGCCGCCCTCCATCACCTCACCCCCCCTGTATCCTCGGCAGCAAGTATATCTCCGCCCCCTCCGGCAGTTCCTGCTGCCAGCTATCGCGGTAGATTTTGCCGTTGATGGATACGGCGATGCCGCGCGCAATATGCGGGGCCATGCCGGGGTACGCTTCTTCCAGTTTGCGGAAGAGTTCGCGGATGGTTTTGGCTTCGACATGAACGAGGGGCGCTCCGCCCGCGGCCGGACGGAGCGCCCCCCAGAGGTGTATTTCAGCCAATTCAGGCCTTGGCAGCCGCTTCGAGTGCCTTCAGCACGCGCGGCGGCGACATGGGGACGTGGGTCATGCGCACGCCAAAGGCGTTCGACATGGCATTGGCGATGGTGGCGAGCGGCGGCACAATCGAGGTTTCGCCAACGCCGCGCACCCCATAGGGGTGATTGGGGTTGGGGATTTCCAGGATCTGCGTGTCGATCATCGGCAGGTCCGGGCATACCGGGATGCGGTAGTCGAGGAAGCCGGCGTTCTGCAGGCGGCCGTCCTTGCCGTAGACATACCCTTCGGTGAGCGCCCAGCCGATGCCCTGGGCGGCGCCGCCCTGGTACTGGCCCTCGACATAGGTCGGGTGCACCGCCTTGCCGGCGTCCTGGATGACCGTGTAGCGCACGATCTTCGAACGGCCAGTTTCGGGATCGACCTCGACGTCGCAGATATGTGCGGCAAAGGAGACGCCAGCGCCATCGGCGACGATTTCGGCGTGACCAGCAATTGGACCTCCGGTGTTTCCGGCCGCTGCCGCGATTTCCTTCAGCGACAGGGGAGCGAGGTTGCCGTATTTTTCACCCACCGCTTTGGCGTGGCCGTCTTCCCAGGACACGTCGCTGGCCGAGATTTCCCACATTTTGGCGGCACGTTCCTTGATGATGCCGATGGCTTTGCGGGCGGCGAAGATGCCGGCCATCGAGGACGAGAAGGTGCCACGGCTGCCGTCGGTCATGTCGTTGTGGCCGAGCGTGCTGGTGTCGGCGACGACGCATTTCACCTGATCGTAGGGTATGCCCAGTTCTTCCGCCACGCACAGGCCGAGAGAAGCGCGGGAACCGCCGACGTCCACGGTGCCGACCGTCAGCGTCACCGAACCATCAATGCCGACGTTGATGTCGGTGCAAGTCTGGCCGCCGAAGTTGAACCAGAAGCCGCAGGCCATGCCGCGGCCCTGATTGACCCCAAGCGGCGCCGACATGTGCGGATGGATCTTGGCGGCTTCGAGAGCCGGGCCGATGCCGATTGGCCCGTAGACCGGGCCATAGGAAGACTTGGTGCCCTGCTTGGCGGCGTTCTTGATGCGGAAGTCCACCGGGTCCATGCCGAGCTTCTGGGCGAGTTCGTCGATGACGCTCTCGACCGCGAAAGCGGCCATGGGGGCCGAGGGGGCGCGGTAGGCGGCGACCTTCGGGCGGTTGACCAGAACTTCGTAGCCAATGGTGCGGACGTTCTTCAGGTCATAGCAGGCGAAGGCTGTCATGGCGCCGAGTTCGGCCCACATGCCGTAGTAGGGGCCGCCCGAGAAACGCAGCGTGGCATCGGCGGCGGTGATGGTGCCATCTTTCTTGACGCCGATCCTGACGTCAATCGAGGTGGCGGCGGTGGGACCCGAAGCGCGGAACACTTCGTCGCGGGTCATCACCAGCTTCACCGGGCGGTTGGCCTTGCGTGACAGGGCAAGCGCTACCGGCTCGCCCCAGACATGGGTCTTGCCGCCGAAGCCGCCGCCAATTTCCGAGGAGGTGACGCGCAGCTTCGACACGTCCATGCCAAGCAGCATGGCGCAATGGTTGCGGTAGACAAAGTGGCCCTGGGTGCAGACCCAGAGCTCGCCGGTGCCATCGGGGCTGACGCTGGCCACGCAGGCATGGGGTTCGATATAGCCCTGGTGCGTCTGTTCGGTCTTGAAGTTGCGCTCGACGATGATGTCGGCTTCCTTGAAACCCGCATCGACGTCGCCATGGCCGAACTGGGTGCGCTTGGCGATGTTGGACGGCTTGGCGGGCTTCGGCTCGACACCTTCGGTGAAGCAGGTCTTGTGCAGCAGCGGCGCCTTGGCCTTCACGGCCTCATCGACATCGGTCACATGCGGCAGGATCTCGTATTCGACCTTGATGAGCTTCAGGGCTTCCCTGGCGGTCCTGGCATCGACGGCGGCGACGGCGGCCACGGCATGGCCGTCGTAGAACACCTTGGTGCGGGCCAGGCAGTTGTCGAGGATATCGAACATGCCCTGATCACCATTGGTGAGATCGGGCAGGTCGGCGGCGGTGACCACGGCCTTCACGCCGGCCAGCTTTTCAGCCCTGGAGGTGTCAATCTTGACAATCCGCGCGTGGGCATGGGGGCTGCGCAGGATGCCGCCCACCAATTGGCCTGGCGCGTTGAAGTCGGCGCCATATCTGGCGCGGCCGGTGACCTTGTCGAGACCATCGGGGCGCAACGGGCGGGTGCCGACGGACTTGAAAGTTTGAGCGGTATAATGTGAATCGAGCGGCATGGGATCAGGC
>JBKJQD010000433.1:0-6507 GCA_046594125.1 Aestuariivirga sp. | reverse complement strand
GCTGCCCCGGCATGCAGTACCGGACGGACCGCCGTTCAGGGCCTTTGCGTCTGTCCCCAGTCCGAACCGCTGTGGAATAGCGAGACAACGAAATGCGAGGCCCTGCCCGCCCCGCCGAAGATCGAAGCGAAAAAAGTAACGCCGCCACCCGCCTCCGCCGAAGCCACGCCCAGGCCACGCGTCAAGGTGGCGCCACCCGGGTTTTTTGGGTTAAAGCGCCGACCCGCTTGCGATCCGGGCGAAATATTCCGTCGTGGCGCCTGCATTGCGCTGCGCAAGGTTGAACGCCGCCATGTGGCCGCCAAGCCCGTCCGCACCGCCGCCAAGGCGCAACCCTACAAGAGCCGCTGCCCGCCCTTCTTCATCGACAACCGCCGCCGCAACTATTGCTGGCCAGGCTGGATCCTCGATCCGGATCTGGTGGTCAATGGCCCCTATCCGAAAGCCCCTCGCTAAGTCAGGGCTTTCCGGCCAGCGCTTTGAGCTTGGCCAGGCCCTTCTCGTAGTCGGCCCCCACCCAGCGGTCGAACATCAGGCTCATCCAGCGGTCCAGCACACCCGTGGCCGTGGCCTTGAAGCCCCAGGTCACAGCGGTGCCACCGGCGGCGGGTGTCAGCAGCAGGGATGACTGGGCCTTGCCCATGCTGCCGAAATCGATGCCGGTCACCAGCTTGCTGTTTTGGACATATTCGACCACCGTCTGCTTGCCCCTGCCAACTTGCGGGTTGGCGGAGTCCCAAAGCATCGTCTGGCCAACGCCGCTTTCCGGGCCTTCGAAGCGGTAGGTGGTGGCGGGATCGAGTTCGGCCCACGGCGACCACTCGCTGAAGCGCCGCATGTCACCCACAATGGCGAAGATTTTTTCGGGCGGCGCTGCGATCACCGTCTGGCGCTGCACCACCGTGACCTCCGGGATGAGATAGGCGCCCGCCGCAATGATCACCACGAAAGCCGCCAGCAGTGCGGCGATGGCTTTGATCAGGAATTTCATGCTTCACCTCCGGGGCCATCTTGTGCGCCCCCGGCTGATCGCGCAAGATTGCCCGATGAGCAATGAAATCTTTCACCGCGACTTCAAGCCCCGCCCCTACTGGTGGGAGGCCCACGAGCCAAAACCGCTGCCTGAAATCGCCCTGCCCCGAGAGACGCGCGTCGCCATCGTCGGTGCCGGCTATACCGGGCTGAACGCCGCGCTGGAACTCGCCGCCAGCGGCATCGATTGCATCGTGCTCGATGCCAACGAGCCGGGCTTTGGCGCTTCAACCCGCAATGGCGGCATGGTGTCGGGCGGCGTCAATATCGGCAAGCGCTACATGGCCAAGGCGCTGATGCCTGAGGAAGCCGCCCCCTTCCTTGCCGATGCCGCCGACGCCTTCAGTCTCGTCGAGGACTTGATCGCTCGCGAGAACATCGACTGCGGCTGGACCAGGGCTGGCTATTTCCTCGGCGCCTGGTGCCAGAGCCACTACGATGGCATGGCCAAAAAGGTGGACATGCTGAACACCTACGCCCGCTCGGAAGCCTACCTTGTTCCCCCCGAAGGCCAGCGCCAGGAAATCGGCTCGGACTATTATCGCGGCGGCATGGTGATAGGCCGCGCCGGCCATTTGCACCCGGCCCTGTTCTTCAAGGGCATCCTTGATCTCTGCCAGAAACGCGGCGTGGCCATCGCCTCGAAGACGCCGGTGACCAAGCTGACCCAGGAGGGTTCAGGCTGGCAAGTCGAAACCCCGCGCGGCACCATTCAGGCGGGCGATGTCATCATCGCCACCAATGGCTATACCGGTGACGTGACGCCGCAATTCAAGCGCCGCGTCGTGCCGGTGGGATCTTACATCATCGCCACCGAGGAATTGGACCCCGCACTCGCGGCTTCGCTCAGCCCGAGGAACCGCTCCTTCGCCGACACCCGGCGGGTGCTGACCTATTACCGCATGTCGCCTGACGGCAAGCGCCTGATCTTCGGTGGCCGCGCCAAATTCGGCCACACCGACCCGGTCGACACGGCACCGATCCTTTATCAATTCATGACTGACCGCTTCCCGCAGCTCAAGGGCGTGAGGATTACCCACGCCTGGACCGGCAACGTCGCCTTCACGCTGGATGAGACGCCACATATGGGCCGCTTCGACAACCTGCACTACGCGCTGGGCTGCAACGGCTCCGGCGTTGCCATGATGAGCTATCTCGGCCAGCAGACGGCGCGCAAGATTGCCGGCAAGAGCAATCGCGTTTCAGCCTTCGACCAGCCGGAATTCCCCGATCACCCACTCTACAACGGCTCAACCTGGTTCCTGCCGTGGATCGGCCGCTACTTCCGTACGAGAGACTGGATCGACCGGCGTTTCGGATGATCTTTGACAGCCCGCGTCTCATCGCCCGGCGCTTTGATCCGAGCGATCTGGAGGCCTTCACAGCCATGCGCGCTGATCCCGATGTCGCCCGCTTCCAGTCCTGGGAATCCTTCGGCGAAAGCGAGGCGCGTGACTTTCTGGAAGACATGGCTGGACGCGATCCAGGCGATCCCGGCTGGTTCCAGTTTGCCCTGGAGTCGCTGGACAGCGGAGACTTTATCGGCGATTGCGGCCTGCGCATTGTGGAGAGCAACCGGCGCTTGGCGCAGGTGGGCTACACCATCACCAGGGCGATTGGCCGACGACGTGGTCTACGCCAGCCTGCGGAGCGATCCGCCTGCGACATAAATTCACTTTGATAAGATGCATATTAAATATATCTAATAGCGTATGCGCATCAACACCTATACGGATTATGCCCTGCGCGTGCTGATGCATGCCGCCGTCCGCCATCCGGCACTGGTCACCATTCAGGAGGTGGCAACCAGTTTCGGTATCTCGCGCAATCACCTGACCAAGGTCATCCATAAACTGGCGCAAGCCGGCTTTCTCGAAACCCAGCGCGGCCGCGGCGGCGGCTTCACCCTGGCGAAACCCGCCGCCAAAATTCGCGTCGGCGACGTAGTGCGCTTTGGTGAAGCCGATAGTGTATTGGTGGAATGCTTCGACCCCATCCGCAACACCTGCGTGGTAACACCGGTCTGCAAACTCAAGCACCAGCTACACGAGGCGTTGCAGGCCTTCTACGCCGTTCTTGACCAGTACACCGTGGCCGATCTTTACCACTCGCGCGAAGGCGTGCTGCGCCACTTGGGCCATCCCGCCACGATCTGAAATTCAAAACATTTGATCTCGGTCAAAGCCTGTCACGCTCAATGATGTAAACGAAATACATCATTTAACGGAGCAACAGGAGACAAGATCATGTTTGGCCACAGCAAAACAGAAACCCCGGTCGAGAGCCGCCGCACTTTTCTCAAGGTGACCGGACTGGCCTCGGCCGCCGCACTCGCCGGAGCCGCGCTCGCAGCGCCCGTCGAAGCCGCCACGGTGGCGGCGGCGGTTGACGTCAACACCCTGCCGCGCGTCAAGCAGGTGCTTGTCGATCCGCCCTACTTTCCCGACCATGAGCAGGTGGCCAGCAGCGGCCCGAAAATTGTCGAGATCACCCTGCCGATCATCGAGAAGAAGATGGTCATCGACGCCGATGGCACCGAAATCTGGGCATTGACCTTTAACGGCAGCGTGCCCGGGCCGATGATCGTCGTCCATGAAGGCGACTATGTCGAGGTGACGCTGCAGAACCTCGCCACCAATGCGATGGAACACAACATCGACTTCCACGCCGCAACCGGCGCGCTGGGCGGCGGCGCCCTCACCAAGGTGCTGCCCGGCGAACAGGCGGTGCTGCGCTGGAAGGCCATCAAGCCCGGCGTCTTCGTCTATCACTGCGCGCCGGGCGACGTGATGATCCCCTATCACGTCACCCATGGCATGAGCGGCGCCATCATGGTGCTGCCGCGCGACGGGTTGAAGGACGCGGCGGGAAAGCCGATGACCTATGACCGCGCCTACTTCATCGGCGAGCAGGACTTCTATATCCCGCGCGATGAGAAAGGCAACTTCATGAAGTACGAAACCGCCGGCGAGGACCTGACCGACTCGCTCGAGGTGATGCGCAAGCTGACGCCCAGCCATGTGGTGTTCAATGGCCGCCATGGCGCGCTGACCGGCGACCACGCCATGAAGGCCAAGGTCGGCGAAACCGTGCTCTTCGTCCACGCCCAGGCCAACCGCGACTCGCGGCCCCACCTGATTGGCGGGCACGGCGACCATGTCTGGGAAACCGGCTCGTTCAACGACACGCCCGCCACCAACCTTGAAACCTGGTTCATCCGCGGCGGCTCGGCGGGCGCCATGGCCTATACGTTCAAGCAGCCCGGCGTCTATGCCTATGTGAACCACAACCTGATCGAAGCCGTGCTGCTCGGCGCCACCGGCCATGTGGTAGTCGAAGGCGAGTGGAACGACGACCTGATGATGCAGGTCTCCAAGCCCGGCCCGATCACCGGTTAGGAGACAGGCGATGCTCACGCTGGCTGCATCCAAAGTGCTGGCCATCGGCAAAATGGCGGTGGCCGCGGCGATGCTCTCAGGGCTCGCCGCGATCAGCCCGATGCCGTTTGCACACAACATGCGCGAGGTGGCAATGCCGGACGGCAGCCGCCTCGCGGTGTCGCGCTTTGAGGTGACAACAGCGGAGTGGCAGCGTTGCGCCGAGGCCGGAGTTTGCGCGTCACTTCCGAAACCGCAATTACCAAATGCTCCCATGACCGGCGTCAATGCTTTCGATGTCGAGGGCTACATCACATGGCTCAACACGGAGACGCGGCGCCATTATCGTCTGCCGGCTGCCGATGAATGGCAAGTCATCGCCAGCGATCTGCCACGCAAGTCCTTCAAGAAACTCTTCGACGATCCCCGCCTCGCCTGGGCGGCGGATTATGGCAGCATGGAGCAGGTGTCAGCGGTGATCCGCCCCAGCGGTTCTTTCGGCACCTTTGGCAACGGCATTTCCGATCTTGGCGGCAATGTCTGGGAATGGACATCGACCTGCGCCGCGGCAGGCTTCAACGCCAGCGAATGCCCGGCCTTCATGGTCGAAGGTCTGCATGAAACCGCTCTCCCGGTTTTCGTGCGCGACCCGGCATCGGGCGGCTGCGCGGTGGGAGCGCCACCCGCCAACATCGGCTTCAGGCTGGTCGAAGATCGCTGAGGCTCACCCGCACTTGGCCTGCATGCGCCACTTGTCGCCGCTGTAAACGGGTTCACCCGTCAGGTGGCCCTTCTGGCCATCGGGACAGGCGAAGTAACCCAGCGACGAGGTGGCCACCGCCACGGCGTCCTTCTTCTGGCCGGCACCCATTCCCGACACCGCCATGGCGAAATCATTGCCGCCGCTGGAAGTGAAATCCAGATGATAGGTTTTGCCATTGTAGAAAATCGGTTCCGAGCGCGATTTGGTCTGCACCGCCACCGGCTTGTCATTGGTGATCCGCACATTGGATTTGCTTTCGCAGGCGGCTAGGGCGGCGGCCATGCAGGCCATGATGACAAAGCGGATAAATTTCATCGGCGCTTTATGCCCGCGAAGCCTCGACCGGGCAAGCCCGCCGTCGTATAGAGCCGCGCCATGACCAGCTTCGATGCCGCTTCGCTTCTCACCGCCCGCACTCGCACTGCCGATGAAGGCGCCATCATCCGCATGGCGCAGAAATCGCGCGATCTGCGGGCCAAGGGCATGGATGTCGTTAGTCTTACAGTGGGCGAACCTGATTTCGATACGCCGGAAAACATCCAGCACGCCGCCACCGCCGCGATGAAGGCGGGCTTCACGCATTATTCGCCGGTGCAGGGCATCCCCGAATTGCGCGCCGCCATCGCAGCGAAACTCAAGGCGGAGAACGGCCTCGATTATACGCCAGCCGAAATCTGCCTGACCAACGGCGCCAAACAGGCCTTGGCCAATGCCATCCTGTCGCTGGTCGACGTGGGCGACGAGGTGGTGATGCTGGCGCCCTACTGGGTGTCCTATGACATCACCGTGCGCTTTGCCGGCGGCACACCGGTGGTGCTGCACGCGACCGTTGAGGAAGATTACAAGGTTCCCGCCAGCCGCATTGCGCAAGCCATCACGCCGCGCACCAAATTGCTGATCCTCAATTCACCCAATAATCCGACGGGTGCGGTGTGGAGCATGGCGGAACTTGAAGGGATCGCCGCCCTGGTCCGCGCCCATCCCAAGATGATGGTGCTGTCCGACGAGATTTACGAGTACCTGATCTTCGACGGCGTGATGTCGTCCATTGCCGCCCTGCCCGGCATGCGCGAGCGTACCGTCACGGTCAACGGCTTCTCCAAGGGCTTCGCCATGACCGGCTGGCGGCTTGGATTTTCCGCCGCTGTTGAGCCCATCACCAAGGCCATGGTCCGAATGCAGAGCACCTTTACCACCGGCGCCAACCAGTTCGTGCAGCGTGCCGCCATCGCAGCGCTCGAAGGTCCGCGCCATGAGGTCGAGCGTATGCGCCAGCGTTACCAAGCGCGGCGCGACACGGTACTCCAAGGCCTGCGCGCCATTCCGGGTGTCAGG
>JBKJQD010000195.1:0-7919 GCA_046594125.1 Aestuariivirga sp. | reverse complement strand
CATCCCAGATCCAGATGCCGTCGGCCTGGGTCATGACGCGCGGGCCGCCCGCCGCGTGGAAAGCCTTATGGTCCGTGAACGGATGAAAATGGTGATCGATGTCGCTCTTCACCAGTTCGGCGATATTGAGGTTCTTGGCATGCACAGTCATCGAAGTCTCCAATTCAGATACGCGAAAATACGGCCCCGGAGAGCCTGAACAAGTTCGGAAAAGGGAGAAGAGTCTAAGGTTTGAACCCGATGCGGGCGCAATGGAGCATGACTTCGTCGTAGCCCGTTCTGGTCCAGGCGGGAACGATGTTGCCGGAGGCTGTCATGTGAAAGCACATGGTTTCTTATGGCAGCTTTGCAAACAAACCGCAAGATTTGCAAAGCCACACCATGTTTCACTTGCCAGCTTCGCCGATTTGTCATCATACTGCAATGCAGCATCGGGCGGGGAATGAGTACGATCTTCAATGAGATGGTGGGCAAGGACGGCGCGACGCGCGAACCCTATGCCCGCATCGAGCAATGGCTTCAGACACTGGGGCGCAAGGACGTCGAGCGTGCGCTTAAGGAGGCCGAGGCGATTTTCCGGCGCCAGGGCATTACCTTCGCTGTCTATGGCGACAACGAAGCCTCCGAACGCCTCATCCCTTTCGACATTATTCCCCGCATTTTCGCGGCCGCCGAATGGCGCCGCCTGTCGGCCGGCATCGTGCAAAGGGTGCGGGCGATTAATGCCTTCCTGCACGATATCTACCACCGCCAGGAAATCCTGCGCGCCGGGAGGGTGCCAACCGACGTCATCATCCAGAACGATGTTTTCGTGCCCGAAATGGTCGGAATCAATCCGGCCCGGGGCATCTATGCCCATATCATCGGCATCGACATTGTCCGCGTCGGTGCCAACGACTTCTATGTTCTCGAGGACAATTGCCGCACCCCGTCCGGCGTCTCCTACATGCTCGAAGACCGCGAGGCGATGATGTATCTCTTCCCGGATCTGTTTGCGCAACAGCGCGTGGCGCCGGTGGAAAACTACCCGGCCATGCTGCGCAAGACGCTGCAAAGCGTTGCTCCGGCAGCCTGCGAGGGCGACCCGGTCATCGTGCTTCTCACGCCCGGCATTCACAATTCGGCCTTCTTCGAACATTCCTTCCTTGCCGACGAGATGGGCGTCGAGCTTTGCCAAGGTGCTGATCTCTTCGTGTCTGACGGCTATCTCTACATGCGCACCACGCAGGAGCCCAAGCGCGTCGATGTCGTCTACCGGCGCATCGACGACGCTTATCTCGATCCCCTGACCTTCCGGCCGGACTCCTCGCTCGGCGTTCCCGGCATTTTCGATGTCTACCGGGCAGGACGCGTCACGCTGGTCAATGCCCCAGGCACCGGCATCGTCGATGACAAGTCGATCTACACTTACGTTCCCGACATCGTCGAATTCTACACCGGTGAAAAACCGCTGTTGAAAAATGTACCGACGCGGCGCTGCTCCGATCCGAGGGAACTTGCCTATGTGCTTGAACATCTGCCGGAACTGGTGGTCAAGGAAGTGCATGGTTCGGGCGGTTATGGCATGCTGGTCGGGCCAACTTCGACAAAGAAGGAAATCGAGGCGTTCCGGGCCAAACTCAAGGCCCGGCCGGCCAATTATATTGCCCAGCCGACGCTGTCGCTGTCGACAGTACCAACCTACACCAAAAAAGGAGTTGCTCCGCGCCATGTCGATCTCAGGCCCTTCGTGCTTTCCGGCGATCAGGTGCGCGTCACCACCGGCGGCTTGACCAGGGTGGCCCTCAAGAGCGGGTCGCTGGTGGTCAACTCGAGCCAGGGCGGCGGCACCAAGGATACCTGGGTTTTGGAGGACTGACGGGTGCTCGGACGCACGGCCTCATCGCTCTACTGGATGTCCCGCTACGTCGAGCGGGCGGAAAATCTGGCGCGCTTGCTTGAGGTGGGCTACCGGGTCTCCCTGATGCCCGGTGCCATCGAAGGCCATCGCAATGAATGGCTGTCGATGCTCACCAGTGCTGCCTGCGAGCGGAGTTTTTCGGAAAAGCACGACGACATGACGACCGCCAACATCATCAACTTCATGATGTTCGACGAGGACAATCCGGCGAGCGTCAAGTCCTGCATCGGCACGGCCCGCAACAATGGCCGGGCGGTGCGCACGGCGCTGACACGCGATGTCTGGGAAAGCATCAACTCGACGTGGAACGAGCTGGCGCAGGTGAAGCCCCATACCATCACCGGCACGAAACTGCCGGTGTTCCTTGAATGGGTCAAACAGCGCTCGATGGCCTTCCGCGGCGCCGTACTTGGCACCATGCTGCGCACCGACAATTATTTTTTCAGCCAGCTCGGCAATTTTATCGAGCGCGCCGACAACACCGCCCGCATCCTTGACGTCAAATATTTTGTGCTCCTGCCGCAGCCAGACGATGTCGGCAGCGATCTCGACACCCAGCAATGGGCCCAGATCCTGCGCTCGGTTTCGGCACACCGCGCCTACCGCTGGTTCTACCGCGACAGCCACTATCAGCCGTGGCGTGTTTCCGAGTTTCTTATCCTCCGGGAGCAGATGCCGCGATCTCTGGTGTTCAGCTATTCCTGGATCAACACGGCGCTGGACGGGCTCGAAGCGCTCTACGGCAAACGCTATGGCTGCCACGATACAGCGGCAATCATGCTGAAACGCCTGCGGACCGGAACCATGGAAGACATCTTCCAATCGGGTCTCCATGAATTCCTCCAGGAGTTCATGAGCGCCAACAACATGTTGTCGGGCAATATCGCCAAAACGTACAATTTCCCGTGAGCACCATGCGTCTCTCCGTCCGCCACAACACCCATTTCGAATATGACACGATGCTCGACTATTCAGTGCAGCGCCTGCATCTCACGCCGCTCGACTTCGAGTCCCAGAAGGTCA
This sequence comes from Aestuariivirga sp., assembly GCA_046594125.1. Lineage (GTDB taxonomy): Bacteria > Pseudomonadota > Alphaproteobacteria > Rhizobiales > Aestuariivirgaceae > Aestuariivirga. The sequence continues at coordinate 4,996 of JBKJQD010000195.1, read as the reverse complement.
TCAGCTGGACGATCACTGGCCCCGGCGTTGACCACGCCCTGAGCTACCTCGACGGCTTTGGAAACCGCATCCACCTCGTCACCTTTGACAACCTGAAAGGCCCGGTCGACATTACCGCCGAAGGACTGGTCGACTGCGGCGATGCCGGAGGTATTGTCCAGGGCGTGCGCTGCATGATTCCCAATGCGGTTTTCCTGCGCCAGACCACGGCAACGCAACCCAGTGCCGCCATCCGCAAGCTGGCTGACGCGGCGGTGGCCTCCTCTGCGTCGGTTCTCGATCAGCTGCATCACCTCATGAAGGACATTCACGCCCGGGTCAGTTTCGAAATCGGCGCCACTCACAGCCACACGACGGCGGCGGAAGCCTTCAATGATGGCCGTGGCGTGTGCCAGGACCACTCCCATATCATGATCGGCGCCGCCCGTTGGCTGGGAATTCCGGCGCGTTACGTGACCGGCTATCTGGTCATCGGCGAGGGCCATCCGTCAACTGCATCGCATGCCTGGGTTGAGGCCCTGGTACCCGAATTGGGCTGGGTCGGCTTCGATGCCGCCAATTGCGTCTGCCAGAACGACCACTATGTCCGTGTCGCCGCCGGAATCGATGCCGCCGGCGTTACCCCCATCCGCGGTTCGCGGCGCGGCGGCGAGAATGAAACAATGCGTGTTGAAGTCATGGTGGGGATCGCCCAACAATAACGTCTCCACGATTCGACGGGAAGAGTTTGAATGACCTATTGTGTTGGCATGCTACTCGATGACGGGCTGGTGATGGCGGCGGACACCCGCACCAATGCCGGCGTCGACAATGTCGGCAAGTTCAAGAAACTTCACACCTGGTCAATACCTGGCGAACGGGTCTTGGTGCTGCTCACCGCCGGCAACCTTGCCGTCACACAGGCCGTCGCCAGTATGTTGAGTGAAGGCACACTGGAAAAGAAGAAGAAAGGCGCCGGGGATAACTTGTTCACAGTCAGGACCATGTTCCAGGCGGCCCGGCTGGTGGGACGGGCTATCCGCGATGTCAAGAAGATCGATGGTGAGTCGCTTTCCGTGGGCAGTGACGCCTTCGCCGCGAGCTTCATCTTCGCGGGCCAAATCGCCGGGGAAAAGCCAAGACTCTTTCAGATCTATGCAGCCGGCAACTTCATCGAGGCCACACCGGACACGCCGTTCTTTCAGATCGGCGAGCACAAATATGGAAAGCCCATTCTCGACCGCGTGGCGCGCAACGACATGAAACTCGGCGATGCCGCCAAGATGGTGCTGCTGTCATTTGACTCCACGCTCCGCTCCAACCTCAGCGTCGGCCTGCCCATTGACATGCTGACTTACGAAACGGATGTGCTGAAATTCGAGCACACCAAACGCATCGGCCTCGACGACCCCTATTTCAAGATGCTGTCATCGGAATGGTCCAAGGCGCTACGGGCGGCCTTTGCCAATATTGAGCCGTTTGATATTTGAATTGACCTCCCAGGACTCTCCATGGCCGGGCTTGCCCCAGCCCCCCAGACTATCCGCGGGTGCGGCGCCTGAAAGTCTGGTTCACCGGGTAAAACCCGGTAATGGAGAGAATTGGGAAAGTTGTACCAACGCCTGAAAAATCTGACTCACGCGGGATTCCCACGAAACGAAGCCCCTGATTTCATGGTGCGAGGACGATTTGCATCTGCCATCAGCTATTGAACCGCGGATTGATTTTTCTGCTGAAGTCGAAAGACAGCAATCAGGCGCGGAGGCTTTTGTCTGGGGCGATACACCGCCAGGCATTGCGTGACTGGGTGCGCCGGTTCAACCAGACGGGGCCTGACGGCCTGCTGGATCACAAGGCCCCCGGCCGCAAGCCGCGCGCAATGGCTCGCGGGGTACAACGAGGCAAGCCACACCTGTAATTGCGACGGAGCGGAATTTTGTGTTTAGCCCAAAGCTTCGACACCGTCCTCGACAAGCGGGCGAGGACGCTAAATACGCGTAGGCCATTCTTCGCATTGCTGCTTGGAGCTTTCCGAGCAGGACGAGGATCAGGATGATGACGAGCACGAGTCCCAATCCGCCGTTGACGCCATGGCCAAAGCCATATCCGGGACCGCCGCCAAACCCACTGAATCCCCCAAGAAGGAAAATAACGAGGATGATCAGGAGTATGAGACCGATTGACATAAATCCCTCCGAACAAGCTGCTCTGCATCGCGACGATCTTCGGCCAAGCGGTATTGAATTTGCAGCCAGCTCGCATTGGCTTGGATCAGTTTTCTCTGGAATTTTCCGGACAATCTGTTTTTGCCGCAATTCAAGAGATCACGGGGATCCAGACCGTACCAGTCTGCGGCAAGGCGTACCCTGCTCAGGGATTGCTGTTTCTGTCCGGCTTCCCGGCGCGCGATATGGAGATTATTTCCCAGACGGCGATGAATGTCGCAGCAATGACGGGACCAACGACGAAGCCATTGAGCCCGAAGATTTCGAGGCCGCCGAGGGTGGAAATCATCACCACGTAGTCCGGCATCTTGGTATCCTTGCCGATGAGCGCCGGGCGCAGAAAATTATCGACAAGCCCAATGACGAAAGTGCCAAAGGCAATCAAGACCAAACCCTGCCATAGGGCGCCTGTGGCAAGCAAATAGATCGCAACGGGCAACCATACCAGTGCCGCGCCTACGGCAGGCAATAGGGATAAAAACGCCATCAGGATGCCCCAGAGCAGTGGCGCATGAATTCCCAGAAACCAGAAGATCAAACCACCAAGCGTGCCCTGCAAAATGGCGACAAGGATATCGCCCTTAACTGTGGCGCGAACCACTGTGGCAAACTTGGCGAATAACGCGCCTTGTTGCCCGGCGTTCAACGGAACCGCCTTCCTGATGCGCGCAAACAGCGCGTCACCGTCGCGCAGCAGGAAGAACAGAAGATACATCATGACAAAGAGGTTGATGACGAACTGGAAGGTGGATTGGCCGATACTGAGGACTTGTGTCGCAAGGAACTGGCTGCCCTGCTGAAGTGCGGAAGCCAGTTTGCGCTGCGCCATGCCAAGGTCTGCTACTCCAAAGCGCGTCAGGAGATTTTTTGCCCATACAGGCAGAGCGTCGGCAACCTTTCCAAAATAAAGTGCAAAATCCAGCTCACCCGTCTTCGTCTTATCATACAAACTGGCTGCCTCCTGCACCAAAGAGGCAGCAATAGCCGACAGCGGCAGTATCACGATCAAGATGATGATGAGCATCGTGGCCAGTGCAGCGAGATTTTGTTTGTGGCGGAATGATCGCAACAGCCGCCGGTACAAGGGCGCGAATACGATGGCCGTCACCGTGCCCCACAGGATCGCTCCATAAAATGGCCAGAGAATCCATGCGAAGGCCAGCGTCGTCGCAGCGGTGAACAGCAGAAAGGCCTTATCCTCGATGCGGCGCACGTTCGTTGCCTCTCATCCTGCACAAGATCAATGTGGTTTCACCCAATGCGCTCCCATGCATAGTGTGTAGCGCAGCAAGCAAGAATCCACAAACTTGAGATGCCGAACTTTGGATCACTGCCCGGTCTCGCCAAGGAAACATGTTCTGTGCCGCATTGCCCCGGATTGCGCGGCGCCATCCCGCATTGAGATAGCTGCCCTGGTCAACCGGCTACGACTGCAGATTGGCGCGCCACAAGGGCTTTGCCAGCTCCAGCAAAATGAGCAAGACGATGCCGCAGCCAAGCGTCAGGGCAAGGTCATCGAGGTGCAGGGGGCCAAAGCGGAAGAGACCCATTGCAAATGGCCAAAGGAGAGTCACGGCAAGCATTGCGGGAACGGCCAGGAGGACCCAGACCAGGGCCTGGTTCGGGCGCAGCAGGGCCTTGATGAGTGAGGCACTGAAGGAACGGTTGACAAAGATCAGGCCGACAATTGTCATGACCAGCGAGAAGAATGATAGCGTCCGCACTTCTTCGACAGGCATGCCGCGTCTGAGAGCCACGATGTAGATTGCAGCCACAAGTCCGAAGGCCATGGCCCCCTGAAACAGGCTCCAGACGATCAGATGCCGCGAGAACAGGGGCTCGTTGGGACTGCGCGGCTTTCGGCGCATGACATCGTCCTCCTCGGTCTCGGCCTCGAACACGAGCGCACACACAGGATCGATCACCATCTGGAGGAAAGCGATATGCATTGGTCCAAACAAGATCGGCAAGCCAAAGAGCAGTGGCAGCAGGGCCAGACCCGCGATCGGGACATGCAAGGCGAAGATGAAGCCCATTGCCTTGCGAAGATTGTCGTAAATCCGCCGGCCGAGCCGGATTGACTTCACGATGGAGCCGAAATCATCGTCGAGCAACACGATTGATGAAGCCTCGCGCGCGACGTCAGTGCCGCGGCCACCCATGGCAATACCGATATGAGCCGCCTTGAGCGATGGCGCATCGTTGACGCCATCTCCCGTCATTGCAACGATCTCGCCGCCGCTCTTCAGGGCGTTGACAATGCGGAGCTTCTGTTCCGGCATAATACGGGCAAAGACTGTTGCCGTTCGAAGCCGCTCGGCCAAATCGTCCTCGCTGAGCATAGTGAGGTCCTCGCCTGTCAGGACGCCGGTGGCAACCAGACCGGCTTGTCGGGCGATGGCCTGGGCGGTCGCTGGATAGTCGCCGGTGATCATGACCACCCGGATTCCAGCCGACCGGCATTCCTTCACTGCGTCAGGCACACTCGGTCTCAGAGGATCGGCGAGACCGACGAGGCCAAGGAACTCGAACTCGAAGTCATGATGCGTGTCTGGCCATGTCTTCCCCGTGAAGGAGGCGCGGGCGACGCCAAGGACGCGCAGACCCTCTTTCGCCATGGCATCGACTATCGTCATCACGGCAGCGCGCTTTTTCCCGCTGAGATGACAGAGTTCCGCAACGGCCTCAGGCGCGCCCTTGGCCGCAACAATGGCGCCTTTCTTGCTTTTGCCCTTCAACCAGACGTGGGACATGGCGAGGAGATCAGGGCGAAGTCCGTAAGCATGCACGAG
>JBKJQD010000076.1:0-8249 GCA_046594125.1 Aestuariivirga sp. | reverse complement strand
CTTCGCCAATTGCGCGCTCGCAGGCGAACCACCTGCCATCGGCCGGCCGGAGGATGCCGCTGCGGCATTGCAGGCAACTCTTGCGGCCGAAGAATCGGCCCGCATGGGCAATGTGATCAAGATCGGATAGGAGACACACATGGCGAAGAAACGGGTTCTGGTTGTCGGCCTCGGAAACATGGGGCTCAGCCATGCGCTGGCCTATACGCGCATACCGGACTTCGAGGTGGTGGGTGTCTGTGAGCGGCACATCGAGCAGCGCAAGCTTCCCGATGAGCTGATGGGCGCCAGGAAATTTGACAATTTCGAGAAGGCTCTGGCGGCGCTCAAGCCCGATGTCGTGTCGATCAACACGCTGCCTGACACCCACGCGCAATTCGCCATCAAGGCGATGGAGGCGGGCGCCCATGTCTTCGTCGAGAAACCGCTGGCCGACACGGCGGAAAATGCCGAGAAAGTTGTTGCCACTGCCAGGCGCACTGGCAAGAAGCTGGTGATCGGCTATATTCTGCGCCATCACCCCTCATGGATCAGGTTCATCGAGATCGCCCGGCAACTCGGAACGCCGCTGGTGTTTCGCATGAATCTCAACCAGCAGTCCAATGGCGAGACCTGGGCTTGGCACAAGCGGCTGATGGATTCCTTCCCGCCCATCGTCGATTGCGGCGTTCACTACGTCGATGTCATGTGTCAAATGACCAAGGCCAAACCCATCAAGGTCCATGCCATCGGCGCCAGGCTGACCGATGAAGTGAAACAGCAGAACTACGGTATGCTGCAGGTGATCTTCGATGATGGCTCGGTTGGCTGGTATGAAGCGGGCTGGGGTCCGATGATGAGTGAGACGGCCTTCTTCGTGAAGGATGTGATCGGTCCCAAGGGTTCTGTTTCCATCGTCATGGCCGAGACGGCGGGTAAAGTGAAGTCCGACGACATCAACGCCCACACCAGGACCAACCAGATTCTCTGGCACCATGCCGACATGTCGAAACCCGACGAGCGCATCGACATGAGTGATGAACCAAGCCACGACGATCTCTGCGAGCGTGAGCAGCGCTACCTGCTTAAGGCCATCAACGAAAATCTCGACCTCACCGATCACATGAACGACGGCGTCAAGAGCCTGAAGATCGTACTGGCCGCCGAACGTTCCATTCACGAGGGGCAGGTCGTCAGCCTCTAGGAAGACTGGTTAGAGGGGACGCGTGGCACAGATCTTGTAAGTGTCAGCCCATGGCCTGAGTTTCTCGAAGGTGGCGTTTGCCGCAAAGACGCCGGCATCGCCATGGCGGCGGCCGATGATCTGCATGCCCACCGGCAGATGACCGATCATGCCAGCCGGGATCGAGGCCGCCGGATGGCCATTATGAAGGTTGGCAACCCAAAACTGAACAACTCGGGGTCAATTGTTCTAGCTAGAACAATTGAGATTTCTTTAGAAAAGGCCGCCGAGATTTCCGGCCTCGTGCCTCTGTTGGTGCCCAAATCGGCAAGATAGGTGAAATGGGTGTCAGGTCTGTTACCTATTTCCCGTGCTGTTTCTGCTGCCAAGCCGTCATCATGACGAAGGATGGGGGCGGAGTAATCGGGAAAGACTCCTGTTAGCGGAGCCTGATTGCTCTTGCGGTCGACCAGGTCACGCAGAGCCTTGGCCAAGCCCACCACATAATCGCGCGGCTTGTTGAGTGAATAGAGGTTGCACATGGCCCCAGCCTATGTCGCTTTGCTTGGGAGGTGTCGAGCCGCCGCCCGCCGTGTGGCTCTTTGAGGCATAGTGGTTGGGGTCGCCAGTGAAATGTTCCGCCGGCATATCGATTGCTGTGCGTACCGCGCTGGCACGCTGGCGCCCCGCGTTGTCGGATTGCCCGGATGCTCCGTACAGCATGGTTACTGTCCGCACCGTGCCCATGCTCGCCAGCAATCGCTTTTGATCTTCGAAACCGAAGTGGGCGCGCAAGGGGCGTCTGACCATCTTCACGCATCGCCTCCGGGCGCTCTCTCACACCATAACAACGGAGTCACTATTGGACGCGAAATGGGGGTCACTGTTCAAAGCGAATTGACACGCCACAAGCGCATTTGTGCGATCGGTAGTGGAAGAATTGGCTCGGCGGGGATGATGGCGCCCGCTGGATGGCCGCAACAGGCTCCACTCGCCGCGCCCACCTTCGATCCCGCGCAGCAGGAACTGGCGGAACCCCAGCACCGGCTTGATGATGCCGAACACCGGCTCCGCCGTATGCTTGCGCAGGGCAAAAAATTTCTTGCCGTCCGGCGTTTGCAATCGATGCGTCATCGCCTCGATCAGTGTTGGATTTTCCAGCGCGGGCGGCGCCGCGGCGAAACGCTCAGCCAGGGCCGGATGATCGCCTCGCTGAAGTAGCCGTTGTCCGCCAACAGCAAGTCCGGCTTGTCGAGTTCGCCGGGCAGCTCAGCAAGTTTGTCCAGCATGGTGGAAAGCTGTTGCCTGTCATTCGGTGCCTGCACGACGCTGGCCACCACCATCAGCAGGCTGCCCTCGGACACCACCGCCTGCGCGTTGTAGCATTGCGCGAAACCGCCGCCCGGCATCGCCATGATGCGGCTTTCCTCGCCACCGTGCCCGGCTTCAGCACACCCATCTCGCGCGCCAGCAGCAGCACCCGGACGAACAGTGCCTCGATCTGCGGACACATGACGGCGGCGGTGGATGGGCTGCGCCTTCATGTTGCCACCAATCTGACAAGAAGCTGACAGAATCCATCACGGGCTTATCAGGCGCACTGTGACATGTTCAATCTTATGGCGGCAGGCAAAGCTTCCTTAAGGCGGGAAGGCTAAACAAACTTCCTCTGACTGAAAAAAGAAGCCATCAAACGCAGGTGGCATCCCGGTAAATCAACAGCCAACCGGCCCAGCAAGTGTGGCGCCAGGGCGATGATAGGAGACGATGATGCAAGCAGTTAATCAAGCGCGGCTGGCACGGGCGAAATGGGCCTCCACCACCCGCCGTGTCGACCGCAAGACTGCACGGACGCTGATCTGCGATCCAGCCACCAAGCCCTCCTCCGGCGATCTGGTTCTCGCCAGGATAATCGAGATTGGCCAGCACAACACCGTCGAGCTGCCCGAAGGCCGCAAGGCCAGCCTCTATCCCGGCGACGAAATCGTCGTATGTTACGGCAACCGCTACGCACCCGATCAGTTTGAGGCCCTGGTGCCGCCCGACCTCGGCAAGACCAATTTGGCCGCCGCCGGCGGTATCGCCAGCCGCGTCGTCCTGCGGCACGAGCGCATGGACGCGCCGACCGTGATCGAGCCGGTCGGACTGCTGGGTAACCAGTATGGCATGCCACTCAACATACGCTCCTTTGCCTTGAAGCACGCGGGCGGCCGCGCCATGCCGGTGTTCGCTGTCTTCGGCACCTCCATGAATGCCGGAAAGACCACCACCGTCGCCCGACTGGTGCGCGGCCTTACCATGGCGGGTTACGGCGTCGGCGCCGCCAAGATCACCGGCACGGGCGCCGGCAACGACGTCTGGAGCATGCGCGATGCGGGTGCCATATCTGCCTATGATTTTACCGATGCGGGCTTTGCCACCACCTACCTGAGCCCCGTCAATGAAATCATCGATGGCGCCAGGACCCTGCTGGCCGCCTTGGCAGCGGACGGGGCCGAAGTGGCCGTAATTGAAATCGCCGATGGTCTGTTTCAGGAGGAAACCGCCGCCATTGCCGCTCACCGCGGCTTCCGCGAGATGGTCACCTCTTGCCTGTTTGCGGCGTGCGACTCGATGGGTGCGGTCGCGGGCGTCAGGCATCTCCGCGACCTGGGCCATCACGTGGCGGCGGTCAGCGGCTTGGTGACCCGGTCGCCGCTTGGCACGCGTGAGGCCTGCAGCGCGGGCGTGCCCGTTCTTTCCGCTCTGGAACTGGCCGATCCGCACATTGCCGAGCAGCATTTCGGGCGCCTTGTTCAAACCCAGGAGATCGTCTTAGCCAGGGTGGGATGACACTTCCGAAGATCTTCAAGGGTACGCGGCGGAAGCTGTTCCTGTGTCTGGTGCTGAATGGCTTCGTGCAAGCCGTCCTCGGCCTGGCGGCGGTAGCAGCTTTCGATCGCTTCCACGCATCAGGCTACAAGCAGGGCACTTCCGTTGCCGTCCTGATGGGACTGGCCGCGGGACTCTACCTGAGCCGCGTCCTGCAGCGCCGCCACGGGGAAATCTTCGCCCTCGACTATGTGAATGAGACCCGCCTCGCCCTGCTAGAGAAAGTGCTGTCGCTTTCCGACACGGCGCGTGGTGCCGGCATAGGCCTGGTGACAACGCGCCTCAGCGCCGATCTCCTCGCCCTCAAGAATTGGCTGTCCGAGGGACTAGCCAACAGCATCGTGCAAGGCGTGACACTCGCCATGCTGCTGGCCGGCGCCGCCTTCCTCTATCCGGCGGTGGCTGTCGTCCTAGCCTGTGTCGTGCTGCCCTGGGCCCTCGCCATGACTCTGTTGCGGCTGCCCCTCAAAAAGGCGATCGGCTCCGCCCGCAAGCAGCGTGGACGCCTGGCCAGCCTGGCCGGTGAGCAGGTCATGTCGCGCCTCACGCTGGCCCATTTCGGGCGCACCACGCAGGCCCTGAAGGCCGTTTCGAAACGTGCCGATGCGCTGGCCTTGCCGCTGATTCGCCGCGCCACCTTCTCGGAGGCAATGCGCGCCTCAACCGAATGGGCCCTGCCCGTTGCCTCCCTTGCCGCCCTCTGGATGCTGGGCACCGGAGGCGGCACGGCCATTCCACCCGCCGCACCTCTGTTGATGCTGCTTGGCATGACCTCCGCTCTCCTCGCCGGGCTGTCGCGGTCGATTGACCTCAACCTCGCCCATCAATTGGCCGTGGAGCGTTTTTCGGCCACACTCGGCGCCACCAGCATCGATCCCTCCGCAGCCGTCCCGCCTTCCGAGATCCAGCGCGGCAAACCCGTTGAACTTGAGATCGAGTGGACCGAGGCATCGGGCACGGTTACCAGGTTTTCGGTGCCGCCAGGATCGGTCGTGGCGCTGGCTGGCGGCACCCCCGAGCAGCGCGGCGGCGTGCTCGCCGCCATCGCAAGGCTGCGCGACGATTCGCGCCTGACCGTGACCATTGCCAGCCAATCCGCCAGCCGGATTTCCATCCGCGACTGGCGCCGCATTGTCACGCTGTCCTCGCCACGCCTGCCGTTGATCCGCGATACGCTCGGCAAAAACCTGGCCATCGGCGCCCCCAGCGGCACCGCCGACGAAACCATACTGGGCCTTGCCCGAAGTTTCGGCCTGGCGTGCGGTTCCGAAGACCTCAACGCCGCCATCGAGCCAGGCCATGTGACGGTTCCGCGTGCCTTGGCCATCCGGCTGTGCCGCAGCCTGATGCGCAATGCCTCCGTTATCCTGCTTGACGAGACGGCATCCGCCTCGGATTTGCCGCTGATTGACCGTTTCCTCGAACTGGCAAGGCAGCGCCATACCTCGGTCATAACCTCTGGCGCCATTATGGACGAAAACGGCCTGCCGGCCGGCGAGCCTCTCCGCCTCCCGCTCGCTCCCGCAGCGGAGTCCTCGGCTGATTCCTTGCCCGGACACATCAGCGAGGAGATGCCCGATGGCTTGGATTGAACATCGAGCCAAGTTGCACACATTCTGTCAGCTTTTTGTCAATCGAAATCGGCTAGTGTCGCGCATATTGGTTCGGCACTCGCCAAATCTCAAAGAAAGCAAGGCGTCCGGACCGCTTTGCCGCCACACTAAAGCACAAGCGCGGGAGTAAGGCCTAGCGGCCCGCTTCCGCCGGATGCCACTTCAACAACAATGATGAGGAATGCAAAATGAAACTCGTTCTGGCAACGGCTCTTGCCACCGCCCTGCTGTCTGCGGCGGCAGTGGCGCAAAGCGTGGAATTCCGCGGTTCCGCATGTCTTACCGCAGTGACCGCCTCCTGCCCCGCGTCGGGCTGGACCGTGGGTGACTGCCTGCTCTTGCGCTATTCGCCGCCCAACCTCGGCACCAACGGCATCACCACCGAAATGTCGATGATGGGCCAGAGCTTCGGCGACAACTATTCGCTGCTGAGCGGCAGCCTGATCGGCACCGTCATGCAGCCCGTCGATGCCTATCACGTGGGCCGGACGGGCTACAAGTACGCCGCCACGATGCGCATTTCCAAGCAGTCGCCCGCCCCGCTTCTCTCCACCTCGCCCTTCGTGTCGCTAACGGGAAACATCAACAACTTCAGCAATTCGACGAACTGCAATGTTGCATTCCGGGCAAGCGGAGCGCTGCGGCCGTAAGGCCGGGGAAATTCGTGTCCGGTCTGGAGGCAAGAAAATCATGAAACGGCGGATGGGCGTCAAGCAATCGCTAATTACCGGACTTGGCGCCGCGGTTTGCCTCCAGGCCTCCGCTCTGGCCGCGCACGCCGGCAACATGCCGCCCTTCAAGGTGCAAGGCGTCGAATTCACGCCCTATGCGGGCACCTTCGGCGGCTACTCCACCAACCCGGACGAAGTGCCCGATGGCAAGGCCAGCACCTTCATTCAGTTCGATGCAGGCTTGAAGGCAGCGATGACGGTTGGTGCCTCCAAGTTGAAGGCGGAGGTAAACGGGACCATCCTCAACTACGATGGCCTCGACAAGGATTACCGCTGGCTTTACGAAGTCAAGGCGAGCGGCGAAACCCAACTGACCGGCAACGATCTTCTGGAATACGACATCAGAAGGCGCCGCGACAATCTCGACGACAAGTACGATGAATTGAGTCATAGGGTTCGGGCGTTCTGGACCCACACTGCCAAGGACTTCGAAGTGAAGCTCGGCGCCTCGTTTCGCAACAAGGACTTCCTGGAACCTGCAACCCACAACGAATTTGACTATCTGATGCCGGGCGTCGAATTGACCCTGCGCGCCATGCCCGAAGCGGACGTCTCGCCCTTCCTGGTCCTGCGCGGCGCCAAGCTCGACTATTTAAACCAGATCGAAAGCATCATCGACCGCGATGCAGTCAACTATTCCGTCACTGGCGGATTGCGCTGGCAACCGGCCAAGTCCCTGCAGATCGACGCGGGCGCCCGATATAATCTGCGCGTGCTGGAGGATCAGACCTACGCCCGTATCGACAATGGCTTTGCCGACCTTCAACTCACTTGGAAACCTTCTGATCAACTTGCTGTCAAGGCTGCCGTGTGGCGCGAATTGGCTGAGCCCTATAAGAACGCAGGGGTGGCCGTCGATCAGACCAACTATGAGCTGGGACTTGTTTTGAAGCCCACCGAGCGCTGGCAGTTCGAGACCAAGAGTACCCTGCAGTGGGAACACGAAATCGGTACGAACATCGACTCGGCCAATATCGAGGTCACCGCCGCCGGATACTATGCGATCAACGCCTCCCTGCGCGGCTTTCTCAAGGGCCGCCAGCTCTGGGAGTCGGATCGCAACACGGACGATCATACGACAATACGTTCGTCGACCACCGAAGTTCTGGTGGGGTTCGATACGTCCTTCTAGAAAGTAATTATTGTACATCAAACCAGACAGCCTGAGAGCATTGATTTTCCTGGGGCTGAGGTGGCGCAATTCATGAGGGGTTTTCCGTACAGCCTTCATGCGGTACACTGCAGCCAAGAGGGGCAGAAGACGTGTCTGCCCTGAAACCGGAGAAGCGCCCGGTAGTATCTTCTCCGCTCTTCGATGTGGCGGGGTAGGGGAGCTGTGTGAGCCCACCCGGCAACGGCTGGCGCTCTCTGTCCTACCGCCAGCCCGCCACTCGACGGCTTGGCCCTGTGCAGCGCGACAGTTTGGCAATTTCGAGCGGGAACCGATGCTGTAAGCGCGAGCGGAAGCGGCCCCCCAGAAACCGGCTTCGCCCCCCTATAAGGATGCTCGTTCTCACAGAGCTGGAGTTTTGGTGGCCAATCCGCGCCCGGCCCGTCCATTGCAGGCAATCGCGCCGTTCCCGAAACCTGCTCGATTTGTCGATGGCGCAGGCTGCGCCGCGCACGAATCTCGACAACAGAGCAAATTATTTTTTGGTGCTTCCCCGGCATAAGCATTGCATCACAGACGAGTCATGCGTCACAATAAGTATTTGATATTATTGGAAAAACTGGTGCGCTTAGGTGACTCACAAATTTCGTTCAACTCATTGAAATAGAACAATATAAAAAGTCGCCATTTCAAATATACCGTCAAATATACCGGCAATTGTTGTCGGCTGGGGCCACGAAGGATCAGGCAAACGACTTGAT
>JBKJQD010000099.1:0-4317 GCA_046594125.1 Aestuariivirga sp. | reverse complement strand
CCCCTGATCTCGCTGCCTTTCACGACATCGCCGGGATACCCTCTGGCGCACATCACGACGGTCAGTGCCACATCGTCGCGCCAGCGCACTGAAATTTTGTCGAGGGTTCCGTCGCAGCAGGCCAGCAGCAAGGTAACCAAATCATCCTTGAGCCGCATCATCAGCACCTGGGTTTCCGGGTCGCCGAAGCGGGCGTTGTACTCGATGAGTTTCGGACCCTCCCTGGTGAGGATAAGCCCGGCATAAAGCACGCCGACATAGGGGTGGCCCATGTCGCGCAGCGCCTGGATGGTCGGCTTGACGATGGTCTCCAGCGCCTCGGCACACAGGGCTTGCGTCATGCAGGGTGCCGGCGAATAGGCGCCCATGCCGCCGGTGTTGGGCCCCACGTCGCCATCGCCGACGCGCTTGTGGTCCTGGGCCGTGGCCAGCGGCAGGGCGTGCGTGCCGTCGCTGAGCACGAAGAAGCTCGCCTCCTCGCCTTCGAGGAATTCCTCAATCACGCATTCGGCGCCGCCGAATTTGCCTGAGAAGATTTCGTCGAGAGCGGCGCGGGCATCGGCCATGTCCATGGCGACGGTGACGCCCTTGCCTGCTGCCAGGCCATCGGCCTTGATGACGATGGGAGCGCCCTGGGATTCAAGATAGGCTAATGCCGAAGACTTGCGGGAAAATCGCCCATAGGCGGCGGTGGGGATATTGTATTTGGCGCAAATATCCTTGGTGAAACCCTTGGAGCCTTCAAGCTGGGCGGCGAATTTCGAAGGCCCGAAAACCTTGAGGCCTGAGGCCTTCAGGTCATCGGCAATGCCCGCCACCAATGGCGCTTCGGGGCCGACCACCACGAAGCCGATGGCCATGACGCGGCAGAAAGCGATGACGGCGGCATGGTCGGTAACGTCGAGTGTGGCGATCTCCGCCACTTGGGCGATGCCGGGGTTGCCCGGCGCGCAATAGAGCTTGTCGCACATGGGGCTTGCCGCAATCGCCCAGGCCAGCGCGTGCTCGCGGCCGCCGGAGCCGATCAGGAGAATGTTCATGGGGAGGCGTCCTTGCTTTCCGCTGCCTTCTCGCATTTGATGCCGGGGAATCAAAGAGCGGAATTTGCATGTCCACCGTCTGGAACCACGATCCCGAAACCGGCGAAATCATCGAGGGCGGTGCCGCCAATGTCGGCGAATATTCGGTCACCGAAATCGCCCAAGCCCTGAAGCGCACGCTCGAGGACAATTTCGGCCACGTGCGGGTGCGCGGCGAGATTTCGGGATTCCGCGGCCCCCATGCCTCGGGCCACTGCTATTTCTCGATCAAGGACGAGGGCGCCAAGCTTGACGCCATCGTCTGGCGCGGCGTTTTCGCCAAGCTGCGCGGGCGCCTGCAGGAGGGGCTTGAGGTCATCGCCACCGGCAAGATCAGTTCCTACCCGCAGAAGTCGGGCTACCAGATCGTCATCGAGAATATCGAGCCAGCTGGTGCCGGAGCGCTCATGGCGCTGTTGGAGGAACGCAAGAAAAAGCTCATGGCGGAAGGGCTGTTCGATGCCGGACGCAAGAAGCCCATTCCCTATTTACCAAAACTTATCGGCGTCGTCACCTCGCCCACCGGTGCGGTGATCCGCGACATCCTGCACCGCTTGAACGAGCGCTTTCCGCGTCACGTCATCGTCTGGCCGGTCAGGGTGCAGGGCGAGACCAGTGCCGCCGAGGTGGCCGCCGCAATCGAGGGCTTCAACCGCATGACGCCACGGCCCGATGTGATCATCGTGGCGCGCGGCGGCGGTTC
Organism: Aestuariivirga sp.; assembly: GCA_046594125.1. GTDB lineage: Bacteria > Pseudomonadota > Alphaproteobacteria > Rhizobiales > Aestuariivirgaceae > Aestuariivirga. The sequence goes on along the minus strand of JBKJQD010000099.1, from coordinate 2,535 downwards.
GCTCGAGGACCTGTGGAGCTTCAACGAGGAGATCGTGGTGCGGGCCGTTGCCGCCAGCGAAATTCCGCTGATCTCGGCGGTGGGCCACGAGACCGATACGACGCTGATCGACTTCGTCTCGGACCTGCGGGCGCCGACGCCAACCGGGGCCGCCGAGAAAGCCGTGCCGGTGCGCGCCGATCTGCTGGCCGAAACCGCCGCGCTGGCGGCGCGGCTGGAGCGGGGCTTGCGCCGTTCCATGCAGGAGCGTGAGACCAGACTCAGGTCCGCCGCCCGCGCCTTGCCGCGGCCTGATGAGATTCTGGCGCTGGCCCGCCAGCGTTTTGATTCAGCGGCGGGCCGGCTGGTGCTGGCCTTGCGCGCCAACTCCGCTGAACATCGCAACCGCCTCAACAAGGTGGCGCCGCGCCTGTCGCTAACGCTGCTGCGCAAGACCATCGCCGACGAGCGCAAATCGCTGGCCCTGTCGCAGCAGCGCGCGGCAAGGGCGCTGCTGCGCATCGTCGAGTTCAAGCGCCAGCGCTTCGAAGGAACCGCCCGGGTGATTGACTCGCTGTCGTACAAATCAGTCCTGCGCCGCGGCTTTGCTTTGGTGCGCGACGCCAAGGACGTGCCCGTCCACGCGGCGGCGGCGGTGAGGGCAGGGCAGGCGTTGGTAATCGAATTCGCTGACGGCAAGGTGAAAGCGAAGGAAGACAGCGGCCCGAAACAGGGCAGCCTGTTTTAAGGGAAGACATCCGGACTATTCAAACAGCGGGCAAGCGGGTGCCTTGGCGAGGCCGCACAACCGGCCTCAGGGGAGTTTCCCTTGTCCGAAACCCCGGCAAGCCGGGTTTCGGCAGGGAAGCGCGGGCGCTGCCCGGCGCGAGTGGTGCTGATCCAGTGAAGGACCAGCGGTAAGCGCTGGACAGCGCCCACGGCGGCAGGACTTCTTCGCGAAACCGGGAACACTTCGGCCCTGTCCGTTTTGCAGGACTGCCTAACTGCCTTGCGGCGCCGGGATCATAATATCCCGGGGTTTCCCGGCCCGCCCCCGGAGATCAAGGGTACGTCTCCCCCAACCCGCAGGCCTGCCATCCACCCCATCCAGGCTCACCGTCATGAGCAGGACCCCAAGCGGGGCGGACGGAGAACGACTAGGATAATATTCCAGATATGTCAAGGACTATATTGCTAGTATCGCCGTCTCGCCCGGATTTCATCTGCCCCGTTTGACCAGCCTCAGGACAAAGAGCAGCAGGCAGGCGCCGATGACGGCATTGATGATCGACCCCAGAATGTCGCCGCCAAAGTAAATGCCAAGACGCGGCAACAGATAGCCAGCAATTACCGAGCCGATGATGCCAACGACGATGTCCCCAACCAAGCCAAAGCCGCCGCCCTTCATGATTTGGCCCGCCAGCCAGCCCGCCACCGCGCCAATCACCAGCCAGATTATAAGTCCAGTTGCCGTCATGTTAGCCCCCTGTTTGAATGTTGAGTCTGCGAATCAAATAATCCTCCCATTTCGGGATCAACGCAAGCGCACCATCAAGGTGCCGCCGCTGCGCATCATCGCGTTCAAGCGCCAGCGCTTCGAGGCAACCGCGCGGGTGATTGACACGCTGTCTCGCAAGTCAGTCCTGCGCAGCGGCTTCGCCCCGGTGCGCGACTCCAAGGACGCGCCCGTCCATGCGGCGGCGGTGGTGAAAGAATGCGAGGCCCTGGTAATCGAATTCGCCGACGGCAAGGTGAAAGCGCGGGAAGACAGCGGCCCGAAACAGGGCAGTTTGTTTTGATGAGTTTTTGGAAGGAGGCTCATAAATGCACCGTAACACTGTCACCGCAACCCGATAACAAGCACGGAGAGTAAAGCGTGGCTGACAAGCACATCATAATCCCCGTGGCCGGAACAGTAGTGGCTGCTTGTTTGGCGGCCGTCTTGGTGAGCCCGTTGGGATGTGGCTTTCTGCCTCCCGCCAGGACATTTCGAATTCTGAAGACTTATGATGACGAGGCGAGGGTCTTGTTTCGGCAAGAAGGGTATTATCGATGCTTCATTTCGATCGAGGGGCCATTCCCGGAATGGTCGGCTGCCACAGCAGTGCGGTTCAAGGATCGTGAAGCTTTTCTCTCATATCGCCAAACCGCGTTCGTCTTCCCCGACGACTTTACAACAGTCGGCGACGAGATCGTTTCGGGGCGGATTGACGTTGATCGGGAGCGGAGAGTGGCCGATGTTTCATTCATGTTTACAGGAGAGTACTGGTACAATGCACCAGTGAATGGCGAATATGACATGTCAAATATCGGGCGAATTGTTCTGCCGAAGACGAAATGAGCTTGACGCCTGACGCCGCCCGGTTGCGGTGCTGGACCGTACCGTAACCTATGGATTTGGAGCAAATGGACGAATTATTTATGGAAGCAGACAGGCTATCTGATGTTGGCCGTCACAAAAAGGCGCTCACTCTATTCCTCAAACTCGCGGAAAACGGAAATATAGGGGCGATGACGCGTCTTGGAATTATCTATTGTAAGGGCTGGGAACCGAAA
>JBKJQD010000069.1:0-5277 GCA_046594125.1 Aestuariivirga sp. | reverse complement strand
GCCGCCACACCTTCGGCGGCGAGAAGTTCGGTGACGAAATCTTCGTCGTTGCCAATAACCTTGCCCGAGGGCGCTGTCTTGCCGATAGCGCCCTGGCACGAGGGGTAGACATAGAAGGCACCCTCCGGTGTCGGGCAGGACAGGCCCTTGGCCTGGTTCAGCATCGAAACAACGAGATCGCGGCGCTCCTTGAACACCGCGTTGTTGCGCGCGATGAAATCCTGCGAACCATTGAGCGCCTCGACCGCCGCCCACTGGGCGATGGAGGACGGGTTCGATGTCGACTGCGATTGCAGCTTCGACATGGCCTTGATGAGAATCTCTGGCCCGGCGCCATAACCGATGCGCCAGCCGGTCATGCAATAGGCCTTCGATACGCCGTTCATGGTCAGCGTGCGCTCATAGAGCCTGGGTTCGATCTGCGCCGCCGTGGTGAATTGGAATTCGTCATAAACCAGATGCTCATACATGTCGTCGGTCAACAGCCAGACATGGGGATTCCTGACCAGCACATCGGTGATGGCCTTGAGTTCGGCGCGGGAATAGGCGGCACCCGACGGATTGGACGGCGAGTTGAGGATCAGCCACTTGGTCTGTGGCGTGATCGCCTTCTCGAGATCGGCGGCCTGCAACTTGAAACCATGTTCCAGCGTACAGTCGACAAACACTGGCGTTCCGCCCGCCAGCATGACGATGTCGGGATAGCTCACCCAGTAGGGGGCGGGCACGATCACCTCGTCACCCGGATTGACGGTGGCCATCAAGGCATTGAACAGCACCTGCTTGCCACCGGTGCCGACCGACACCTGGGAAGGCTTGTAGTCGAGACCGTTCTCGCGGCTGAATTTGGCGCAGATGGCTTTCTTGAGTTCCGGAATGCCATCGACCGGTGTGTATTTGGTCTTGCCGGCGCGGATGGCCGCGATGGCCGCCTCCTTGATGTTGTCGGGCGTATCGAAATCGGGTTCGCCCGCCGCCAGGCCGATCACGTCCTTGCCCTCGGCTTTGAGCGCCATCGCCTTGTTGGAGATGGCGATGGTGGCGGAGGGCTGGATACGGTTCAGTGAGTCGGAAATGAAACCCATGGCGATACCTCTTGGAAAGCGCGTCTCTCTAGGCCGGGCGGGCGCGGCGGGCAAGCCTCAATCCACCGCATCGGGCCGCGCCGCGTTTTATGCTATGATGGGCCATGACTGACAGGCCCTTTCTCATTGCCGGCGGCGGCATCGCCGGGCTGGCCGCCGCCATCGGACTGCGGCGCATTGGGCGGAACGCGCGGGTGTTCGAGCAAGCCCCAGCCTTCGAGGAAGTAGGCGCTGGCCTGCAAATGTCGCCCAACGCGGTTGGCGCCCTGCAATGGCTCGGCGCCTGGGAAGCGGTGGAACCATCCTGCGTCATTCCAACCGAAATCCATGTCCGCGACGGGCGCTCGGGCGGAATTCTGCAACGCATCCGCTTGGGCAAGCCTTTCGAGGAGCGCTTTGGCGCCCCCTACCGTGTCTGCCACCGCGCCGATTTGCTGGCAGCACTGCTGCAGGTGGCGGAAGCTCAGCCGGGCGTGGAACTGAACACCGGCGCGCCGGTGCAATCTTCCGTCAGCACACCCGAGGGCGCGCGCCTGACGCTGGCAAGTGGTGCGGTGATGGAAGGTGCCGCAGTGATTGGCGCCGATGGCATACACTCGAAAGTGCGCGAGGCGGTGTGCGGCCCTATCGCGCTGCTGACCCATGGCCATGCCCTGTTCCGCGCCCTATTGCCGCTCGCCCTAGTGCCGCCCGCCATCGAAACTGACTGCGTCACCCTCTGGCTCTGTCCGGGCGGTCATGTGGTGCATTACCCGGTCAGCAACTGGCGGAATTTCAACGTCGTTGCCGCCATCGACGGTCCGGCAAAGCCTGGCGTGCAACCCCGTGACAGCTTCGCCGATATGGACGAAACCCTGTCGGCGCTGCTGGCGGCACCGGACTCCTGGCTGTCATGGCCCTTGGCCGTTCTCCCGGACTTGCCGCAATGGTCAAACGGCAATGTGGTACTGACGGGTGATGCCGCCCATGCCACCCTGCCCTATCTCGCCCAGGGTGCCGCCATGGCGCTGGAGGATGCTTGCAGCCTGTCCTTGCATGTTAACCAGGCGGGTGATCCCGCCACGGCCTTCCTGGCCCATGCTGAATCACGCCGCAGCCGCACGGCCCGGGTACAGGCGGAATCGCGGCGGCTGGCTGGTATCTACCACGCGGCGGGCCTTGCCGCCGTGGCGCGCAATCTGGCGATGACCCTCATGGGCAAGGACGCCGCCATTCGCCGCAATGCCTGGATCTATGGCTGGAAGCCATAGATCCAGAGGTGCCGGGATCATTTCTTGCCGGGCTGGCCGTCGCGCTTGCCGCGATCGTGAGTTTTCGGGTTATTGTCGGTACTGTCATCGTTCCAAGTATAGCGGATGGCGCACAGGCGCGGTTTCTTGACGGCGACAGCGGCGGTCAATGACTGCTTACCGGCCTTCTTGCCGCCGCCGCCGCACATGGTGGCCGACGAGCAGTTGAGGCCGCTTTCGCGCATCCACATCGGCATGCCCTTGCGCGACACCTTGTTCTCGCAGCATTCGATGACCGACTGGCGGTCGGCACCGGTACAGCTCAATACGCTCTTGGCGCTGGCGGCACCGCTCTGGGCGAACATCGCCAGACCCGAAAGGGTGGCAAACGCGGATGTGATGGCGAAGGTTCTGACGCTGGTTGACATGGTCATGTTTCTCTCCTGTGATGTTGCGATCCTGTCTGATCGATGGCGCCAATCTGCGCCACGCCACATGAGTGAAAGCTGAGTGCCGCATTTATCCAGCGTTCATGCCACGGCTTCGCCGCAAAGATCAGGGAATGAACAGGTATCGCCAGACGTAATTCAATCATCACCAACTGGAGGTTCCCATGATCAAGATCACGTCATTCGCCGTTGCAGCCCTGTTTGCCCTGGCGGTTCCGGCCTTCGCGGCGGGCAGCGGCGGCTCGGGCGACAGCTCCGCCACTGACCACAACTGCAAGAAGGGCGAGGTCTGGAACAAGACCAAGAAGAAATGCGTTGCAGCACAGTCGGGCGCCTTGCCTGACGAGGATCTATATCAGCAAGGCCGTTACCTGGCCAAGGCTGGCCAGTATGACTGGGCCCTGACGGTGCTTGGCGCCATCCAGAACCAGGATGACCCGCGGGTGCTGAACTACATCGGCTACAGCAACCGCAAGGCCGGCCGCGTCGAACTCGGCATCAGCTATTACCGCAAGGCGCTTGCCATCAATCCGAACTTCGTGCTGGCGCGTGAATATCTCGGTGAAGGCTATATCGCGGCGGGCCGTGCTGATCTGGCCAAGGTGGAACTGGCCGAAATCGGCCAGCGCTGCGGCGTCACCTGCGAGGAATACAAGGACCTGTCGGCAGCCCTCGCCACCACCAACTGAGTAACATTTACTTCGGGGGCACGAGCCACTCCACCGTGCCGTGCCCCCAATTGCCAAGACCAAGCCGTGCCGCCAGTGCCGGCACAATCAGCCGCAACTCATCCGACAGCGTCCACGGCGGGTTGATGACGATCAGCCCAGAACCCGCCAGACCACCTGACTTGAACGCCTCGCGGATGCGCAGTTCGATGCGCAGTGTGCCGGGCACGCCAAGGGCCGCTGCTTCCTTGCACACCTGGGTGTCGATCTGATCCGCCTTGAGCGGATACCACAGCATGAAAACCCCGGCCGCAAACCGCCGGATGCCGTGGCCCAGCATACGCAGGGCGCGTTCGGCTTCATCCTTCGCCTCATAGGGCGGATCGATCAGCACGATGCCGCGCCGTTCCGGCGGCGGCAGATGCGCCTTGATCGAGGTCTCGGCATCAAGCCCGCTGACGCTGATCCGCGGATCATGGTGAAAGTAATCCTCGAGCAATTGCACATCGGCGGGGTGTAATTCGTTGGCCACCATATGGTCGGTGCCACGCAGCAATTGCGCCGCAATGGCCGGCGAGCCCGGATACTGCGTGAGGCCGCCGCCGGGATTGAGCGCCGCGATGCAAGCGCGATAGGGCGCCAGCAGGGCCTCGATCTCCGCCGTGAAAGGTTCCGTCAGACGGCCGATGCCGCCTTGCCACTCGCCGGTCTTTCCGGCTTCGATGCCATTGAGGTCATAGGCGCCAATGCCGGCGTGGGCATCGATCACCCGGAACGGCTTGTCCTTCTTGCGCAGATGGACAAGCACCCGCGTCAACACGATGTGCTTCAGGACGTCAGCGTGGTTTCCAGCATGGTAGGCGTGGCGATAGTTCATGGGCCCGCCTCATGCAGAACGAAACTGGCCGGGTCAAGCCCAGCCGTTTCTGCGCCAGCACCAGCTTGCACTTGCGAGCGGTGTTTCGGCAAACTCGATGTTGCTGATCCGCTCAGAACAGCTTGATCGAGTAGGGATCAAACATGGTGCCGTCCTGCCCGAGACTTGCATAAAGAATGCGCTCCGGGTGAGTGGTTGAAATCATGAAGAAGCCGATGGAATCGACGGTCATGCCCAACTCGCCACAGGGTGGCTCGGGGATATCGTCCTTCGGCATGGTTTGATCCGTATACGGAGCAAATTGGCATTCGGCATTGTCAAGCACCAGACCCTTGGCCTTCAGCGCCGGCAGCAGGCGCTCCGGCCCCTGCCCCTTCTCGACCCGGAACTGGCGCAGCACCGGATAAGGATCGCCCTGATTGCGGCCGAACAGGCAGACTTGGGCCCCCGGCAGTTCGCTCATCACCACGCCGCCGAAATCCGTTTTCGCCAGACGGCCTTTGGCGAACCCCTCCGAGAAACGCACATCCACCTGCTTGCCCAGTGCGGCGGGCAGGTAGAGGGACGGATCATCGGGACGGGTAACGGTTTGGCTTGAGGCAAACGCCTGCGTGGCGCTGGCCAGGAGCAACAGTGTGGCGAGGCGTTTCATGCGCCAAGGTAATGCCAGAGTCCCGGCCTCTTGGCTATCTTCAAGACCGGCGGCGGTCTAAGTAAGGCGATGACCATCGAAGTTTCCCGCCCCGTCCCCTCCTTCGCCATCCTCGTCGCCATCAGCGCCATTGGGCCGCTGTCGCTCAACATCTTCATCCCCTCGATGCCCGGCCTGCAACGGGAGTTCGGCGTCTCCTATGGCCAGGCCCAGCTCACCCTCACCCTGTTCCTGATCGGCATGGCCTTCTGCCAGCTCATATATGGGCCATTGTCGGACCGCGTCGGGCGGCGGCCCATGCTGCTCGGCGGCATGGC
>JBKJQD010000051.1:0-3442 GCA_046594125.1 Aestuariivirga sp. | reverse complement strand
GGATGCGCGGCTGCTGTTCGAAGCCGGCCTGGTGCGTGACGCGGCCCGGCTGGCAAGTGACCAGGACATCGCGCGGCTGCGCCAGGCTTTGGACGCCAACTACGAGGCGATTGGCGATCTGCACCGTTTCGAGGACACCGATGTGGCCTTTCATTATGCCATCGCCGTGGTGCCGGACAATCCGATCTATACATCGCTGCATGCGGCCATCCTCGAGTGGCTGGTCGACCAGCGCCATGTGACACTGAGCTATCCCGGCCAGAATCGTGTGGCCTTCGACGCTCACGCGGCAATCTTCGCGGCGATTGCGGCGCACGATCCGGACGGGGCCGCAGCCCAGATGCAGCAGCATCTCGAACAGGTGACAGAGCTTTACTGGCAGGTCCGGAGTGCCGCACCATGAGCAGACACGTCATCACCGTCGATTTCAGGTTGAAGCCGGGCGCCATGGCGGAATTCCGCCAGCTCATCGACAACAACGCGCGCGACTCCTGCCGCACCGAACCGGGATGCCGGCGCTTCGACGTGCTGGTGCCCCAGGGCGAGGCCGACAGGGTTTTTCTCTACGAGATATATGATGACCGTGCCGCCTTCGAAGCGCATTTGAAGACAGCGCACTTCAATGTCTTCAACCGCGCCAGTGCGGCGCTGGTGACCAGCAAGGACATCGGCCAATTCGATCTGGTTTGTGAAGGATCAGGAACATAATGGCGCGCAACAGCCTCAAGCAGATGACCCGGCACCGCAATGCCAAGCTCGGACACTTCATCGTCGAGTTCGTAACGCCGGGCATCGGCCACATCCTCAAGGCGGCGGGCTGCGATTTCGTATTCCTCGACATGGAACATTCGGGCTTCTCGTTCGAGACGCTGAAGAGCGCCATCCGCTATTTCGAGGCTGCCGATGTGCCGGTGATCGTGCGGGTGCCAGCGCTGGAAAATGACATGCTGGCCAGGGCCTGTGACATGGGGGCCGAGGGACTGATCGCGCCGATGATCTCGACGGCGGCACAGGCCCAGGCGATGGTCGACAGTGTCAAGTATTTTCCGCAAGGCAAACGTGGCGTTGGCCTGCAGATGGCCCATGACAATTACCGCGCAGCCCCGGTTGCCGAAGCACTCGCCGCCGCCAACGAGCGTACCACGGTCATCTGCCTCATAGAAACCGCCGATGGTGCCAAGAACGCCGATGCCATTGCCGCCGTGGACGGTGTCGACTGTCTGTGGATCGGGCACTTCGATCTCTCGGTGTCGCTCGGCATCCCCGGCGAATTCGGCCACGCGAAATTCACGGCGGCGATTGACGCCATCATTGCCGCCGCGAAAAAGCACAACAAGTCGCTCGGCCGTCTGGTACCCAGCACCGAGCAGGGCATCAAGCACTTCAAGCAGGGTTTCGACTTCTGCTGCTATTCGGGCGATGTCTGGGTGCTGCGCGATGCCCTCGCGGCGGCCATCACCACCTTGCGCGAAGGATGCAAATGATGGGCAAATTCCGCGTCGCCCTGTCGGGCGATTTCAGGAAGGCGGACGGCGCGCCGGTGTTTGCGGATTTCGATCTCGAACCGCTGCAAGCAGCGCCCGGCGTCGAGACGGTGTTTCTCGACAACGCCAATCCCTTGCGTGGCGATCAGCTTGAGGATTTCGACGCGCTGATCCTGCTCGCCCAGCGCTTTGCACCGGAAAGTGCACCAAAAAGTGGAAGGCTGTCGGTGATAGCCCGTTTCGGCGTGGGCTACGATACCGTCGATGTTGCGGCCTGCACCGCCCATGACATCGCGCTGTGCATCACGCCCGATGGCGTACGCCGTCCGGTGGCGGTGTCGATCATCACCTTCATGCTGGCTCTCACCTCGAAGATGATGGTGAAGGACAGGCTGGCGCGACTGGGTGCCCCGGGCTTTGCGGCGCGTGGCGAACACATGGGCGTGGGACTCGTCGGCAAAACACTGGGCTCACTCGGCGTCGGCAATATCGGCGCCGAGATGTTCCGCCTGGCCAAGCCTTTCGACATGAAATTCATCGCCCATGATCCTTACGCCGATCCCAAGGTGGCGGCTGAACTGGGCATCGAACTGGTGGGGCTTGAAGATGTCTTTTCCCGCGCCGACATTCTGACTGTCAACTGTCCGCTTACGCCGGATACGCATCATCTGGTGAACGCCGGGCGCCTGGCGCTGATGAAGAAGACCGCCTATTTCATCAACACGGCGCGCGGCCCCATCGTCGACCAGATGGCCCTGACAACGGCTTTGCAAGAACGGCGTATAGCCGGCGCCGGGCTTGATGTCTTCGAGGTCGAACCGACTGATGCTGGCGATCCACTGTTCAAGCTCGACAACATCATCGTGGCACCGCACGCCCTGTGCTGGACCGACCAGTGCTTTGCCGGAAATGGCGCCGCCGACGTCAAGGCCGTGCTCGACATCCAGCACGGGCGAACCCCTCGTGGCGTGGTCAACCGCGAGGTTCTCGACAGGCCGGATTTCAGGCGCAAGCTGGAAGGTTATGGCAAGCGCTTTGCATAAACCAAGAATTCCCCACGGAGGAAAACCGGGGGAGTAACGAATGGCCGCCCCCGCTGCCGTTCACAACTGGGAGGATGGAAATGGTTACAAGACGTGACGTCGGCAAGATCGGCATCGCCGCTGGTCTGGCCGGAACCGTGGCACGGCCCGCCTGGGCGGCTGACGCCGCGCAGACAGCGGTCGAGGCCGCCAAGAAATATTCAGGCCAGACCATCACCATCGTCTGGGAAGCGGGCCTGCAGGCGCTCGATCCGCTGAACTTCTCCGGCCCCAAGTGGAAGGAACTGACCGGCATCGAGGTGAAGGTGGTCGAAGTTTCGACCGCCGAAATGTTCACCAAGATCATGCAGGATTACAAATCCGGCGCCGGCGCCTATGACGCGCTGAACGTCATCCCGGCGTGGATGCCCGACCTCGCCAATGCCGGGGCGCTCGAACCGCTTGATGCCCTGGTCGACAAGTATGGCTTCCGCGACGAATTGCAGAAGATCGCGCCAACCTACCGCGACAACCAGATGATGGTGGACGGCAAGATTTTCGGCTTCCCGGACGATGGCGACGTGTTCCTGATGTATTACCGCAAGGACATCATGGCCGATGCGGCGGTGCAGGCCGCCTTCAAGACCAAGACCGGCAAGGATCTGGTGGTGCCCACCACCTGGGCGCAGTTCGACGAGACTGGCGCGGCGCTCACCGAAATCCTGAAAGACAAAAACATGTATGGCGCGGGCTTCTTCCGCCAACCGCCCTATACGATGTTCATGTTCCAGGAGCGCTTCCGCGTCGAAGGCGGCAAATTCTTCGATGCCGCGACGATGAAGGCCACGGTCAACAGCCCGGTGGGCGTGAAAGTGCTGTCCGAGATGCGCAACGAGAACCGCTTCATGCCGCCCGGCGTGGAGAAGTTCGGATTCG
>JBKJQD010000011.1:0-6488 GCA_046594125.1 Aestuariivirga sp. | reverse complement strand
GCACGCGGCCCTCGCTCAGCATGCCCTCGGCATCGGTGGCGGCAACCTCGGCGGAGACCGGGCCCGGCACGATCGCGCAGATCTCGGCGATGATGGTCTTGAAGTCGCGGTTGGCCTTGGCGATCAGCGACGGGTTGGTGGTGACGCCATCGAGCAGGCCAAGATCAGTCAGCTCCTGGATCTCCTTCACTTCGGCGGTGTCAACGAAAAATTTCATGGGCGGGTCCCTCCGGTTAGCGGGCGACGATTAGTCCTGCGGGCCAGTCAAAGCAACCGTGGATCGCGGCTGCATTGGAGCCGTGCCGATTCACAGAGGCCGTCGATCAGCTGCGTCAGATCGGCCATGGCCAATGGCTGCTGGTCAAGCGATTTCACCGGGCAGATAAAGCGCAGGCTATTGGTCAGAAATACCGCGTCGGCGTTCAGGAGTTCGGCGGGTTTCACGGCACGTTCCTCGGACGTCATCCCAAGATGGCGGGCCACCGCCAGCACCGCCTGACGCATAACCCCGGTCAGGATGGCCTGATCGCGCGACGGCGTCACCAGCTTCCGGCCCTTGAGGAAAAAGATGTTGGCGACTGTTGAGCAGGCAACGCGTTCAGCGCTGTTGAGCATGAGGGCATCATCGCTGGCCCGCGATGCCGCCTCGCGCGCCGCCATGACGTTGTCGGCATAGGACAGGGTCTTGAGGCGCGCTGCTGGCGAGGCCATGCCGCGGCGGATCATCGAGGTGAGCAGGCTGACCGGCCGGAACATCAATTGCGGATCAAAGCGGTCAAGCGTCATCAAAAGTGTGCCCGGGCCATTGCCGGCAAGCCCGCGCTGGGTTGGTCCCCTTGTCAGCGTCACGCGCAGAACGTCATGGCCCGCGCTGGCATATTGCAGCAGTTGCGTCAGGGCGGCATCGGTGGCGGCGCGGTTGAAAGGCAGGCCCAGTTCCTGTGCTGAAGCCTCCATGCGCGCCAGATGCATGTTGATCCACAGTGCCGCGCCATTGACCACCAGCACGGTCTCGAACAGGCCGTCACCCAATGTCAGGCCACGGTCGCGCGGATCAAGGAGGATCGCGCCCTCGCTCACGGCACCATTGAACCAGACGTGGCTCATGCCACCAGCTTCAGGAAGTTACGCAGCATGTCATAGCCGTGCTCGGTCAGAATTGATTCGGGGTGAAACTGTACCCCGAAGGTCGGATGGGATTTATGGCGAAGTCCCATGATCTCGCCTTCATCGCTGCGGGCCGTGATGACAAGCGGCGTGTCGCGGCCATCGAGATCGACGATCAGCGAATGGTAACGCCCGGCACTGAAGCGCTGCGGCAGCCCGGCGAATATTCCGGTAGCGGAATGATTGATCTCCGAGGAGTCGCCGTGCATGGGGCGTTTGGCGCGCCTCACCAGTCCGCCGAAGACTTCTCCGATGACCTGATGGCCAAGGCAGATGCCGAGAATTGGAATCTTGCCCGAAAAGTTCCGGACGATGTCCAGTGATTGCCCGGCCTCGTGCGGTGTGCAGGGTCCGGGCGAAATGACGATGGCTTTGGCTTCAAGATCGGCGGCGGTGACTTCGTCGTTGCGCACCACATGGGGCGTCTCGCCCAGTTCTTCGAAGTAGCGGGCGATGTTGTGAACAAAGGAATCGTAATTGTCGACAATGAGGATCATGGGCTGAAGGCCTCCATGATGCGCCTGATCTTGGTCAGACTTTCCTCATATTCGGCGGCGGGCTGCGAGCGCGCGGTGATGCCGCCGCCGCCCTGCAGTCGGGCAATGCCGCCAGAAAATTGCGCGGTGCGGATGGCGATGTTGAGATCAGCACGGCCATTGAATCCGAGATAGCCGATGGTGCCGCAGTAAACGCCACGTGGCGCCTTCTCGATTTCGGCGATGATTTCCATGGCGCGGATTTTTGGTGCGCCGGTGATCGAGCCGCCGGGAAAAGTCGCGGCGAGCAGATCGCCGAGCGATCTCCCGGCGCGCAATTCACTGGTGATGACCGAGACAAGGTGATGGACATTGGCATAGGATTCAAGTCCGCAGAGCACCGGAACCCTGACGCTTCCCGGCTTCGACACCCGGCTCAGATCGTTGCGCAGCAGATCGACGATCATCACGTTCTCGGCGCGGTCCTTGCGGCTCGATGCCAGTTCGGCGATCAGTGCCGCATCGCGCGACGGATCGGCATCGCGGCGCCTGGTGCCCTTGATGGGCCGGGCCTCGACGGCGGCACCGTCGCAAGACAACAGGCGCTCCGGCGAGCTCGACGCGATCTGGATATCGCCATAGTCGAGGTAGGCCGCGAAGGTTGCCGGATTTTTCTGGCGCAGGACACGGTAGAAGGCCAGCGCATCGAAACCGTCGGGGATCGCCGCTGAAAACATCTGGGTGATATTGGCCTGAAAGATGTCGCCAGCCAGAATATAATCCACGGTGCGGGCAATGGCGGCTTCATAGTCCTCGCGGGTGAAATTCGATTGCCAGTTGGCGATGGCGTGGGAGCCCAAGGGCAGCGGTCTGGTTTTCAAGGCCATTTCGAATTCATCCGCTGAGGCCTCGTTGCGGGCGATGATCCAGGCGCGCTCCTGCATGTGGTCGAAGGCCGCAAGCGTGTCGTAACGGTGGAGGATCAGGTCCGGGCAGATGGCCTCGAAATCAGGAATTTTCGCATGCGGTTCGAGGCGCCGCCCGAAGTCATAGGAAATGAAACCGGCAAGGCCGCCCTGGAATGGCGGCAGGCCAGCAATATGCGCGGCACGGTATTCGGCGAGCAGCCGCGTGACGATGGCAAGTGCTGGACCGGCCTGGGCTTCATCATCGAGAAAGGTTCCGGCGCGCGTCACCTTCAGCGTCGATACCGGGTCGCAGGCGAGGAAAGAATAGCGGCCCAAGTGTTCCTGACGCATGACGCTTTCGAGCAGCGTGAGATGGCGGCGGGTCTTGAGCCGCAACGCCAGGGCGGAAGGCTCGAAATAGACGATCTCGCGTGACAGGGGTTCATTCATTGCCCGGCATATTGGGCTGGAAGGCGGTGCCTTCCAAGCCTATTCCAGACACGATGACCGCCCAAACTGCCATAGCCGATGTGCTGCTGCCGCTGGCGCTGGAAGGACCCTACTCCTACCGCGTGCCCGACGGCCTGACGCTGGCGCCGGGCGATTATGTCGAGGTGCCGCTGGGGCCGCGCGCCGTGATCGGTGTGGTCTGGGCGGTGAAGGACCGTGACGACTCGGGCAAGACGTTGCGCAATGTCACGCAGCGCTTCGACATGGTGGCGATGACCGCCGCCCACCGCAAATTCATCGAGTGGCTTTCGGCCTATTATCTGGAACCCGCCGGCAATGTACTGCGTATGGTGCTCAGGGCGCCCGGCGCTTTCGAGGCCCAGCGCCAGCAGGTGGCCTACCGCTTCACCGGTGCTGAACCCAAACGCATGACAGCGCAGAGGGGGCGGGTGATCGAGGTGGCGCGCGAGGGCTTTGCGATGCGCGCCACCGAACTCGCGGCGGCGTCCGGCGTTGGCACGCAGGTGATCAAGGCCATGGCCAGGGATGGGGCGTTGGAGGCGGTGGTGCTGCCCGGCCACCGGGCCTTTGCCGAACCCGATCTCAATGCCAGTGGCTTTGATCTCAGCCGCGACCAGAAGGCGGCGGCGCAGGAATTGCGCGCCGTGGTGACGGCGCGTGGCCACAAGGTCATGCTGCTCGATGGCGTCACTGGATCCGGCAAGACGGAAGTCTATTTCGAAGCCATGGCGGCGGCCCTGGCGGGTGGTGCCCAGGTGTTGCTGATGCTGCCGGAAATAGCCCTCACCGGATCGTTCCTGACGCGGGTCGAGAATCGTTTCGGTGCCGCTCCGGCGCAATGGCATTCCGAGGTGCGCCCGCGCGAGCGCGAAAGGGTGTGGCGCGGCGTGGCGGAGGGTTCGGCGCGCATCGTGGTGGGGGCGCGCTCGGCGCTGTTCCTGCCATGGAAGAAGCTCGGTCTCATCGTCGTCGATGAGGAACACGAGAGCGCCTACAAGCAGGATGATGGTGTCACCTATCACGCCCGCGACATGGCGGTGCTCTATGGGGCGATCGGAAAATTTCCGGTCATCCTGTCATCGGCAACACCGTCGCTTGAGTCACTCGTCAATGTCGACCGCGGGCGCTACGGGCTGGTGAAGTTGAGAGATCGTCACGGACGGCCGGAACTGCCGGAGATCGGCCTCATCGACATGAAGACGGTGAAGCTGGAACCCGGCGCCTGGCTGGCTCCGCCACTGGTCGAGCAGGTGACTCAGACGCTGGCGTCGGGCGATCAGGCGCTGCTGTTCTTGAACCGCCGCGGCTATGCGCCACTGACCCTGTGCCGGGCCTGCGGGCACCGGCTGGAGTGCCCCAACTGCGCTGCCTCGCTGGTCGAGCATCGCTTCCGGCGCCAGCTCATGTGCCACCATTGTGGCCATCTGGAAGCGATGCCGCAGGCCTGCCCGCATTGCAAGGCTCAAGGCAAGATGGTCCCGGTGGGGCCGGGCATCGAGCGGCTGGCCGAAGAGGCGGCATTGCGCTTCCCCGGCGCGCGCATCGGCGTGCTGTCGAGCGACCTGTCGCGCGGCACCCTGCTGCGCGATGCCTTGCGCGATGTCGAGAAGGGGCATTTCAACCTGGTCATCGGCACGCAGCTGGTGGCCAAGGGGCATCACTTTCCGCATCTGACACTGGTCGGCGTGGTCGATGCCGATCTGGCGCTGGAGTCGAGCGACCCGCGCGGCGGCGAACGCACCTGGGCGCTGATGGCCCAGGTGGCGGGCCGCTCGGGGCGCGGTGCCAAGCCCGGCCATGCGCTGATCCAGACCTATCTGCCCGAACACCCGCTGATGCAGGCGCTGACCAGGGGCGACCGCGACGGTTATCTCGCTCAGGAGAAGGTGATCCGCGAGAATGCCGGCCTCCCGCCCTATGGACGGCTGGCGGGGATCATCGTCTCGGGGCAAGATGCTCAGTCCACGGAGCATTTCGCCAAGGCGCTGGGCAACATCGTGCCGCTGGCCGCTGGCGTCACCGTGCTGGGGCCGGCACCGGCGCCGATTGCCCTGGTGCGCGGCAGGCACCGCTGGCGCTTTCTGGTGAAGGCGGGCCGCGATGTAAACATCCAGGGCTTCCTGCGCGAGTGGCTGAAGGACGTGAAGCCGAAAGGTTCATTGGCGCTGCAGGTGGATGTGGACCCGTATAATTTTTTGTGAGGGGATGTCAGCGGGAGAACCGCTGGCGTTGCAAGCGGACGCAGACACTTGTTTATTGCAATCAACTTTTCTACGTTTCCAAACCGGCATGCACTAAACAGGGAGATGAAACTGAACCGCCCCCGGTCGCCTTGCGGCTGTGCAAACCATCAAGCCCTTGGTTATTGTAGCAAAGCACCCAGTCGCGCCGGGTCAGGCGGTCCATGCCGCAAATCCGCGCCGCCGCTGCGCCAACATCCGCCGCCCTCATCGCCTCCACCGCAAATGGAGCACAATTGCTTCAGGCTTTCAGTGACTTGCATAGACCCAATGAGTCAGGATTACTGGCCGTTGGTATGAGCCACCGCTACAGCAGATCGACAAGATGCGGAATCAGTGGCAGGTCGGCTGGCGGCATCGGGTAGTCCTTGAGCTTGATGGGCCTGACCCAGGCGATCTCCTGGCCCTCGGCACCGCGCACCATGCCCTTCCAGCGCCGGCACACATAGAGCGGCATGAGCAGATGGAAATCGGCATAGGCGTGGCTGGCGAAGGTGAGCGGTGCGAGGCACGACTCGGCCACGTCGATGGCCAGCTCTTCTTTCAGTTCACGTATCAATGCGGCCTCGGGCCGTTCGCCGGCTTCCACCTTGCCGCCAGGAAACTCCCAAAGCCCGCCGAGCTGCTTGCCCGCCGGCCGCTTCGACAACAGCACGCGGCCATCGGCATCGACCAGCGCCACGGCGGCGACGAGAAGGATTTTCATCAGCTGCGGTAGGAACCGTTGATGTCGATATATCTGTGTGTGAGATCGCAGGTCCACACCGTGGCCTTGCCCTTGCCCACGCCGACATCGGCCTCGATGATGATCGCGCGGCCCTTCATGTGCGGCATGATCGAGGCTTCCTTGTAGGCCGGATCGCGCATGCCGTTCTTGGCCACCGTGATGCCGCCGATGCGAATCCTCAGCTTGTCGCGGATCGCCTTTTCTCCAGCCTTGCCGATGGCCATGACGATGCGGCCCCAGTTGGCGTCCTCGCCGGCAATCGCTGTCTTCACCAGCGGCGAATTGGCCACCGACATGGCGATGCGATGCGCCGCCTTGGGCGATTCAGCACCAGTGATCGAAATCTCGATAAGCTTCTCGGCCCCCTCGCCGTCCCTCGCCACCTGCTGGGCCAAGTCCATGCACAGGCTGTCCAGCGCCTTGGCAAAACCCTTGAGCCGTGCATCATCGGCTGACTTGAGTGCCTTGGGTGCGGGACCCGCGGCTCCGGTCGCAAACA
>JBKJQD010000455.1:0-7643 GCA_046594125.1 Aestuariivirga sp. | reverse complement strand
CGAATGGCCGGGATGACCGCCTTGGAGTCCGTCTGGATGATCAGGATGCCATCGACCGTGCGGCCGATCATGGCCTTGACCTGCTCGAACTGCTTGTTGTCATCGAAATCAGAGATGTTCTCCAACGTCTCCCAGCCATTCTCCTTGGCCTTGGCGCGCATGATCTCGATGCCGGAGACCCAGAAGGGCGAGACAAGGCTGTCGAACAGCAGGGCAACCGTCTTGGTGCCTTCTGCCTTAACCATCACAGGCAAGCCCAAAGTTCCGGCAGCCAGCAATGCGCCAACGGTAAAATCACGGCGCGTAATCTTCATTTGAGTTCCTCCCATTAGTTGACGACATTCTTAGGTGAGCCGCTGACGCCGAGGACATTCGGCGCAAGAGAATGTCTTAAGGCCCAAAAAGTTGTTAGACAAGTCTCATTTATGAATTTGTTAGACAACTTTTTCCCGCCGTGTCAGATAAGCAGGCATGACCAAGGGCGAAGCTCCTGCGCCACTACAGCTATATGTGAAAACGCCTGTAGCTGAGGAGATCGCGCATCATCTCATCGTACTCATCCGCGATGGTGCAATTGCGGTTGGCACGAAATTGCCAACAGAACAAAGTCTCAGCCGCCAGTTTGGTGTCAGTCGAACGGTGGTTCGAGAGGCTATGTCGCGGTTGAAATCCGATGGTTTGGTGGAATCGCGCCAGGGTAGCGGAGTTTCCGTTATCCCGCTGTCACTCAGGAGATCGTTCAAACTTCATGAAGCCGTTCTCGGTCCTCAGCAGGTCATCGAATTGCTCGAACTGCGGCGGCCTCTGGAAATGGCTTCGGCGCAGCTGGCTGCGGAACGGCACACGTCCGGAGACTTGCAGGAAATCAACGATGCCCAGCAACGGATGAAGATATCCCTCGATTGGAGCGACGAAGGTGTGCAGGCGGATCTGGATTTTCATCACGCGATTGCCAAGGCAACAGGCAATCCATTCTATGCGGATTTCATGGCCTTTCTGGGGGGCGCCCTGCGCGCGACCATTTTGACCGCAAGGTCTGAAAGCAAGAATCCCAATATCAAGTCCATCACATTGGAAGAACATTTGATGATCGTCCGGGCGATCGAAGCGCGCGATCCCGGTGCAGCGGGACATGCAATGCTGTTGCATCTGCAGGGCGCAAGTCAACGTATGACAGCCGAGTGAACATCCATCGCAGTTGTTTGAATTGCAGTCACGTTCCCCCTCCTGGTCGTGTCCCCGGTGGTGGTGCAGCTTTGCAATAACGCAACCGCTGGCGCGCGCCATTGGGAGCGCTGTAGCGAGCGGGGGACGTTCGGCTCGATCAAGACGGCCGCCGGGCATTGCAAGACAAAGTTCCGTAACATTGACCGGGTTCGATGGGTCTCCACGCCGATCGAAATCGTTCAACCTTCAGTAATGGTTGCAATACCTGATTTTTTGGATATCAATCTAATAGACTAGATCGTTATCAAACTCACTGTAAATGACCTCTTTAGCGGAATAGCGGCGTGCACGAAAGAGTCGATATCGTCATTGTCGGCGCGGGCTTTGCGGGCATGTACATGCTGCATCGGGCGCGGCAGCTCGGTTTCGGCGCCAAAGTCATCGAGGCCGGCAGCGGGGTCGGCGGCACCTGGTACTGGAACCGCTACCCAGGCGCACGCTGCGACGTGGAGAGCATGAGCTATTCCTACTCCTTTTCCGAGGAGTTGCAGCAGGAGTGGACGTGGCCCGACCGTTACGCTACGCAATCCGACATCCTGCGCTATGCCAATCACGTGGCAGACCGCTTCGACCTCAGGCGGGATATCGCCTTTGACACCGAGGTCAATGCTGCGATTTATGACGAGCAGCACAACCTCTGGGAGATCACGGCGGGCGATGGCAAGGTCTTTCGCGCACGATACCTCATCATGGCCACCGGCTGCCTGTCGGTTCCGAAAGTTCCCGACATTCCAGGCCTGAAGAACTTTAGCGGCAGTATCCTGCACACCGCAGACTGGCCTCGCGAGGGCGTGAATTTCGCGGGCCGCGACGCCGGCATCATCGGTACGGGGTCATCGGGCATTCAATCGATTCCACACATCGCCCGGCAATCCCGGCGTCTCACCGTTTTCCAGCGCACCGCCAATTTCTCGATCCCCGCTTGGAACGGGCCGATAAGTTCCGAACGACAGTTGGAGATGAAGCGCAACTACGCCAAGCTTCGCGCCAAGTCGCGCGCCTCCTATGCCGGCGACTATGCCGACGAGTATGACGTCTCGATCCTCGATCTTATGCCTGAACAGCGCGAGGCCCAGTTCGAGAAACGCTGGCGCCAAGGCGGTTTCAATTATCAGTACGCCTTCGCCGATCTTATGGACAAGCCCGAGGCCAATGAACTCGCTGCCGAATTCGTGCGCAACAAGATCCGCGCCATCGTCCACGATCCCAGGACTGCCGAAATCCTCTGCCCGAAGGATCATCCTTTCGGCGCAAAGCGCCTCTGCGTCGACACCAGCTACTATGAGACCTACAATCTTGA
The DNA here is from genome assembly GCA_046594125.1 of Aestuariivirga sp. Lineage (GTDB taxonomy): Bacteria > Pseudomonadota > Alphaproteobacteria > Rhizobiales > Aestuariivirgaceae > Aestuariivirga. The sequence goes on along the minus strand of JBKJQD010000455.1, from coordinate 5,116 downwards.
TAATGTCTCCCTCGTCGACATCCGTAACGATCCGATCGTCGAGATGACGCCTGAAGGCCTCCGTACCGCCAGCGCCTCCTACCGCTTTGACACTTTGGTACTCGCCACCGGCTTCGACGCCATGACCGGCGCCCTCACGCGCATCGACATTCGTGGCCGCCAGGGTCTCCTGCTCAAGGACCAATGGCGAGATGGGGCCAAGTCTTACCTTGGTGTGGCGGTTGCCGGCTTCCCGAACATGTTCATCATCACCGGACCCGGGAGCCCTTCGGTACTCGCCAACATGGTGCTGGCGATTGAGCAACATGTCGAGTGGATCGGCGGTCTGCTCGCCCACGCTAGGTCGAATTCCATTGCGGTCATCGAAGCCGATCGCGACGCCCAGGAGAAATGGGCACATGAGGTCACCGAGAGCGCCAACCGCACGCTCTATACCAAGGCCGCCTCCTGGTATCTCGGGGCCAACGTGCCGAGAAAGCCGAGGGTCTTCATGCCCTATGTCGCCGGCTTCAATGTCTATAGCAGGACGTGCGAGCAAGTCGCCACCGCGGGCTATTGGGGCTTTCACCTCGAAAGGGCATCATGACGCCCATGTTGCCGGTCGCCGACAGTTGGTACGAGATCCACGATATCGGCGGCGTGAGCCATATCCTGGAAACCCATGTCGTGGCATGGATGCGCTGCAACATGTGGCTTGTCAAAGGGCGCGACCGGGACCTGCTGATCGATAGCGGCATGGGTCTCCGGCCCTTGAAAACCGAAATCGCGGCGTTGCGCGAAAGACCGGTCGTCGCAATTTGCAGTCATTGCCACTTCGATCACATCGGCTGTTCGCACGAATTCGAAATGCGCCTTGGTCACCGCAGCGAAGCCGCAGTGCATGCCGCGCCCGATCTCGACAACAGTTGCGCACGGGCATGGATCGCCGGGGAATTGCTGACCGCTCTGCCCTATGCCGGTTACAGCCTGTCGCAGTATCGCATCACGCCCGCACCATTGACCGGCCATCTTGACGATGGCGACGTGATCGACACCGGTGACCGCGTCTTCAATGTCCTGCATCTCCCCGGACATTCGCCGGGATCAATCGCGCTCTACGAAAAGTCCACGCGCACTCTGTTCAGCGGTGACGTGATCTATGATGGTCTGTTGATCGACAGCGCCTGGCATTCCGATCCGCAAATCTATCGCGACTCCCTGCACAGGCTCCGCGAATTGCCGGTCGAGATCGTGCATGCCGGTCATGAGCCCTCCTTCGGGCGTGACCGGCTCCATCAGCTCATCGACACTTACCTCCAAGGCGATATGCGTATCGCGGATGTCGGCAGTTTCCTGGCGGCAAGGGGGGCTTGATGCGGCCCGCCCATCACATGATCCACGTGCAATACCTGGCGCGGGCCATCGCCTTCTACGAAAGGGCGCTCGACTTCGTCGAAGTCGACCGCCACCACTACGATAGCGCAACGATTGTCTACATGCGCGGGACGGACTCCACTTTCGAACTGGAACTGCTCTGCCCAGAAACCTGGCCCTATGACATACAGCCAGAATCGGGCCGCGCCCACATCGCTTTCACGGTGGTGGATCTCGATGCCGAACACCAGCACCTCACATCCCACGGATTCGCCGTCGACCCGGTCAGCGACTATGTGGCGAACGGCATCCACCAGACCCGCTACTTCTACTTCTACGATCCGGAAGGAAATCAGATCGAATTTCTGGAACCGCACGGCCGCTATGCCACAGAAAGGATCTAGTCCCATGCCGAACCGTTTCCGCCGCCTTGTTGGCGATGGTTTCGCCAAAGATCCAACCGAAAGCTTCACACCCGAGGCGGAATTCTACTTCGACCCGCAGATCCTCGGAGCCGAGCAGCGCTGCATCTTCGGCAGGAACTGGCTCTATTTCGCGCATCACTCGCAGTTGCCGGATGCGGGCGACTACGTGACCGGTGACACTGCCGGCCAGTCGGTCTATGTGATCCGTGGCCGCGACGGATCGATCCGCGGCTTTTTCAATGTGTGCCAACATCGCGCCCACCAATTGCTCCGCGGCACCGGTAATGTGAAGAACACCATTCGCTGCCCCTATCATTCCTGGACCTATGAAATGGATGGGTCGTTGCGCGGGGCGCCCAAGTGCGAGTCCGTCAAGAACTTCTCCCGCGGCGACATCAGGCTGCAGCCCGTCGGTGTCGATGTCATCGGCGGCTTCATCTTCGTCAATCTCGACGCTTCCGCCGTGCCGCTTTCGGTCAGCGCACCGCATTTCGCCGAGAAATTTCTAGCCATGTGCCCGGAAGCATCGCAACTTCGCTTCACCAAGCGTCAGGACTTCGAGATCAAGGCAAACTGGAAGGTCGTGGTCGAGAATTTTCTCGAAAACTATCACAGCTTCTACTCAGGTCCCGCCCATGGCCAGCTTTCCGATGTCATCGATCAGGACAGCTACCGTTGGACTATCGACGGCAAGGTGATTGAATTTCTTGGCAAGGGTGGCACGGCCGAGAAGCTTCCCTACGAAATGCTTGGCGGCCGCAAGTTCACCGGCCGCAGCGAAGGTTTCCAGATCGTCTTCCTGTGGCCAAACATGGCCTTCATCATGATTCCCGGCGCCAGCATGCTTCTGGTTTTCCTGATGAATCCCAATGGCGCGGAAGCGACCTCAGAACCCTTGCTCTATTTCGGTCTTGATGGCGATTTGGACCGGGGCACCGCGTCAGCAGTCGAATGGTTCAACAATGTTCTGGGGCCAGAAGACGTCGAACTGGTGGAAAGCGTCCAGCGCGGATTGCACTCAAGGGGTTATCGGCGCGGGCGGCTCATGGTCGACAGCGAACAGAAGGAAGTCTGGAGCGAACATTTCCTTCACCACTTCAACAGCCTCAACATTGCGGCGCTGGAATGCGAAGATTAGTTCACGCCATCGCGAAATCGATCACGAAGCGGCCTCTTACGTTGCCCTTCGCGAGGCGCTCCATTGCGTCGTTGACTTTGGCCAGGGGCACGCGCTCGATATCAATGCCAATGCCATGGCGCGCCGCCAGCTTCAGGAAGTCGTTCATCTGCTGGCGGGTGCCGACGCTGGTGCCAGTGATCTTCACACCATTGTAGGTGAGCCACTCCAGCACCAACGGCACGGGCTCCGGCACCATGGCAACCGAAACGATTGTGGCGAAGTTGTTGACCATGCCCGTTACCATTGGCCAGATACGATTTGACGGCGCGAAATTTAAAACAGCATCGGCACCACCCAATGACTTCACTTTCTCGGCAGCGCCGGCATCGGCAAGAAATCCCTCGTCGGCTCCGAGCCGACGGGCCTCTTCGATCTTCACCGGGCTTGTGTCAATAGCGACGACCGTCGCCCCTGTGAGTTTGGCAATCTGAATGCCGTATTGCCCGAGCCCGCCGCAGCCGATGATCACCGCGACCTTCCCCGGCACAAGTTCGGCTTTCGCGACGCCGCCATAAGCAGTGACACCCGCACACATCAGGGGCGCCGTGGCAAGACTGTCGAACCCAGACGGAATCACCGCAGCATAGCGCTCCAGCACGATCACGTATTCCGCGAAGGAACCATTCACCGTGTAACCATGGGCGCGGTGTGTCGGGCAGTAGGATTCCCATCCAGTCAGGCAACTCCTGCAGCGATCACAGGAATCGTGCAACCAAGGCGCACCGAGTTTGGTGCCGACGGCTGTCGTGGTTCCAGTACCATTTTCGACCACACGCCCGATGCCTTCATGACCGAGGGTCAGCGGTTGCGGGGCGCCTCCAGGAAACTCACTAGCCGCGGCGACATGAAGGTCAGTATGGCAAATACCGGACGCTTCGAGCTTCAACAGAAGTTCTCCGGGACCCGGGCGCGGCACCGCAATGCGGGTAACCTGAAGTGGCTGCTTGGGGTGAACCAGTTGCGCCGCCCACATCGTTTTCATCATTCTCGCTCTACCCCGCACTTCCAAGTTGCTGGTCCACATAGGTTTCAACGTGGCCGCTGGCCCGCGTGGCATCACAGTCGTCGTTCGATTTAGCGTGACGAAGCCACAGACCATCGATAAGAATGGCAACGCCTCTTGCAATCTCGATAGCCTTTTCCCTGCCACACAGATCGCGCATGGCATGCAGAAGGTTGCTGGTCAGTCTCTTGTCCACCGCATTCTGCAGCCGCTCGAAGTCCGGCTGCTGACCGATTGCAGCATAGTAGCTCACCCAGGAACGTGCGATGTTACGAGTAAAGACATCTTCGGCGAAATTCGCCGCTATGATGGCGCTCAAGCGCTGGCGCTGCGTCTGTGCAAGCCGCAAGCGCCGCGCCGTATCCTGCATGATAAGGAAATTCGCCTTGCGCACTACGGCGCTGAGCAACATATCCTTGCTTTTAAAATAATAGTTCACAATGCCATGCGACATGCCGGCACGTTCGCCGATGCGGGCCATGGTCATGCCGGAAAGGCCAAACTCCAGAAACGTGTGATAGGCTGCCTCAACCAGATCCTGCCTGCGGATCTTTTCGATGCTGGTCCGGACGTTTGGCATCGAATTCACCCGATATGCAGCGTCACTTTGCCGACCGCCTTGCCGCTCTCGAGGAAAGCATGGGCCTTTGCGGCATCGGCAAGGGCGAAGTTCCCGGCGTGGCGAACAGCAAGCCGGCCATCGGCGACCAGCGCCAGCGCCTGCCGCACGATGTCAGCCTGTTCCCGCAGGCGGGACTCCAGCCCCTTCCACAATGTCATGATGTTGATGCCAATGTGGAAGGGGCTGGAGTCCCGCCTGCGGGAACAGGCTGACATCGTGGATCGTCAGGTTCAGATTGTAGGCGGTCAGATCCGCATCATCGCCCGGCGTTCCCATGAGTGTCACCACGCGGCCGTAGGGCGCCATGGTCTTGAAGGTTTTTTGCATGACGTCGGCGCCGGCATTGTCGAAGGCAACATTGACACCTCCCGACCATTGGCGCGCCGCCTCCACGAAAACCGCCTCGCGGTAGTTGATGGCAAGTTCAGCGCCAAGTGCCAACACCATGCGGGCCTTCTCGGCAGAGCTCACCGTCGCCGCCACGCGCGCGCCGCGCAATGCCGCGAGCTGTATGGCGACATGGCCCGTGCCGC
>JBKJQD010000263.1:0-2674 GCA_046594125.1 Aestuariivirga sp. | reverse complement strand
GCGCCCTTGGGGAAGGTGTCGGTGGTCATGATGGCGCGGGCCGCCTCGGACCAGGCACCGCCCGAGGCTGTCTCGGCCAGACCGGCCAGCGCTGCGGTGATGGGTGCTGGATCGAGCGGCTCGCCGATGACACCGGTCGAGGCCTGGAAGATTTCGGCGGGGTTGCACTTCAGCAATTTGGCCGCCGCCGATGCCACTGCCCTGACCGTCGCAACGCCAGCTTTGCCGGTGAAGGCATTGGCATTGCCGGCGTTGATGACTACGGCGCGCGCTGTTCCGCCGCCAAGGCTCTTGGCGCACCAGTCAACCGGTGCCGAGCGCGATTTGGAGCGGGTAAGAGAGGCGGCAACCGTGGTACCGGAGTCCAGCACCGCCAGCAGCACGTCGGGCCGGTTCTTGTAGCGGATGCCGGTTGCCGCGGCAGCGAGCCTCACGCCGGCAATCGGCGGCAGTTCGGGAATTGACTCCGGTGCCAGTGGCGAAACCTGCTGCGCCATGAAATGCCCCCTCTGGCCGCTGCTGCTATTGCTGAATCTGCAGATCGCCCTTGCCGCCCGTATCGGGTGCTGCTTCGCCCGGCAGCACCGGAACGGCAGCCCCGCCAGCTTGCTTGTCCTGGAAGGCCTTGGCCGCCTTGGCCGCTTCCGCGGCGTATTTCTTCAGATCCTCGTCGACGATCTCGATCTTCGAAGCGGCGCGGATCTTGTCCATCGTCTCCTGCACCTTCTTGCGCAGCAGCACGTTGCGAATCGCCGACTTCACCTGATCGTAGGGTTGGGCCGCACCCAGCTTGCGGTCTTCGACGCGGATGATGTGCCAGCCGAAATCGGTCTTCACCGGCTGTGAAGTCTCGCCAGTCTTCAGCGCGAAGGCCGCCCTGGAGAATTCCGGCACCATCTCGGGAGCGGTGAAATAGCCGAGATCGCCGCCGTAATCCTTTGAGCCATCGAGGCTGTATTGCTTGGCCAAACTCTCGAACTTCTCGCCCTTGTTGAGGCGGGCGACGATGTCCTGGGCTTCCTTTTCGGTGCCAACAAGGATGTGGCGGGCCCGGACGCGCTCGGTCTGGGCCACTTTGGCTGCTTCCTCGTCATAGGCGGCCTTGATCTGCTCTTCGGTCACTTCCGGGCGGATCTTCTGGAAGAAATAGGCATCACGCAGCGCCTTGGCCTGATAGAGCGCCAGGCGGCGCTTGTATTCGTCGGTGTCGGCAATGCCTTCCTTGACCGCGTATTGGGCCAGCAGGTGGCGCTCGACAAGATATTCGACGACGAAGGGATAGCGCAGCTTGGGCGGCAGGTCGGGGAGCTGGCCGATGATGTCGTCGGTCGCCATCTGCACTTCCGAGACCTTGATCTCGTGGCCGTTGACGATGGCGATGGTCTTGTCTTCCTTGGGCGCATCCTGCGCCAGCGCCAGCGGCGCTGTCAGCCCCAAGGCTGAAACGAGCAGTGAAGTCCTCAGGATATTGCGCATGCCAAACATCAAGTCCACCGTTTAAAAGCCCAGTTCCAGACCGCCCGGAGCAACGCGGCGCTAGATGATCGCCAAACAAGGCAAGAATATGCCTCGCACGCACCGTCCGGGGGCCGCAAACCGCGCCGCACATTGTTCTGACTGGTATGGTGTTGCAAGTGCCACAACCGCGCAGCGCCGCATATTGGAGGCCCTGTTGCCCGGAAGCAACACATTGAAATGCCGGAATCTTGAGCCTATGTGCGTGAATTCTGTTTCACTGCTGATTGCTCTGGACCCGCAACTTGACTAGAAAGCGGCTCATCCGGGGGTCACTCCCTGCCTTTAAGGAATTGACACATGTTCGGATTGCGCGGCATCGCGGCAAAAATCTTCGGCACGACCAACGACCGCAAGGTGACCAAGTATCGCGGCCGGGTCGCCGAGATCAACGCGCTTGAGACTGAAATATCAGCCCTCACTGACGAGGCCCTGCGCGCCCGCACCGCCATGTTCCGCGAGCAGATCGCGGCCGGCGCCGTCCTTGACGAACTACTGGTGCCAGCCTTCGCCACCGTCCGCGAGGCGGCCAAGCGCGCCTTGGGCCAGCGCCATTTCGATGTCCAGCTGATTGGCGGCATGGTGCTGAACGAGGGCAACATCGCTGAAATGAAAACCGGTGAAGGCAAGACCCTCGTCGCCACCTTGGCCGTCTACCTCAATGCCTTGGGCGGCAAGGGCGTCCATGTCGTCACCGTCAACGACTATCTGGCCCGCCGTGACGCCTCCTGGATGGGCCAAGTCTACAGCTTCCTGGGCCTCACCACCGGGGTGATCGTCCACGGCCTCAGCGACGCCCAGCGCCGCACCGCCTATGCCTGCGACGTGACCTATGCCACCAACAACGAACTGGGTTTCGATTACCTGCGCGACAACATGAAGTATCATCTCGAGGAGATGGTGCAGCGCGGCCACAACTACGGCATCGTCGACGAAGTCGACTCGATCCTCGTCGACGAAGCCCGAACGCCGCTCATCATTTCCGGGCCGTCCGAAGACCGCTCCGAACTCTACAACACGGTTGACCACTATATCCCCGAACTGGCGCCGGAGGATTACGAGCTGGATGAGAAGCAGCGCTCCTGCACCCTCACCGAAAAGGGTAACGTGCATCTCGAGCAGGTGCTGGGTGCCGCCGGACTGCTGACCGGCAGCAATC
>JBKJQD010000210.1:0-5830 GCA_046594125.1 Aestuariivirga sp. | reverse complement strand
GTCAAGGCCGGAACTGGCAAAATGGCCCTGTACCATCAGTTGCACCAGCCTCGATCTGGCATCGGGCGTATTGCCGCTGGCCATCAGGGTGCAGTTAAAGAGCGGAGCGGCATCGGTGTGGTTCAATCCGAAATCGGCGAGCCTGGCAAATTCGCCCTGGTTCATGGGCATGCCGCCGGCGATGTGGTTGAGGTATTCGCCCGCCGCGATCTGGGCGGTCAGCTGCTCGGCCTCGCCGAAGCGGTCCTCGGCGATGAGGCGCACCGCATAGGCGGCCAGTTCGCGCAGTGCGGCGGCGTAGGCCGCCAGCCAGGCCAGGCCATGGGCCATGTGCTGGTGCCGGTCGAGGAGGCCCGCCTCGATCTTGCCGTCCGGCATCAGGATGGCCGCAGCCTTGGACCGGGCGCGGGCAAAGACCTGTCCGGCAGCACTGGCGGCCCGTTCGAGATGGATTCCAACCTGTTCCACGACAGCCACGATCCGGCACCTCAAGACATTGACTGGACTGGGACTTACCGCAGCTCATGGTGCGGCGCAACACGGGCCTGCCGTCCTGCCCAAATTGGGCCGGAATCCTCACGCATTGGCCATGGATGGATTTTTATGGATTGAGGGGCTAGACAGTGGCGATGATTCCTTTGCGGCGAACCAGCGCTCTGGCGTTTCTGGTCATGACATTGGGTGCGGGCCAGGCCATGGCCGAGGGCACCGATCCCGAACTCTTGGGCGAATTCGGCGACTGGGCAGCCTATACCTACAAGGCCTCCGACACCAAGGTCTGCTATATCTCGTCCAGGCCCAAGGCCAGCGATCCGGCGAGCGCCAAGCGCGATCCAACCTTCTTCCTTGTCACCCATATGCCGGGGCGCAAGGTGAAGGGCGAGATTTCGACCATCATCGGCTATCCCTTCAAGAAGGATTCCACCGCCCAGCTGGCCATCGACCAGACGAGCTTCGAACTCTTCACCAATGCCGACGGCGCCTGGGCTGATTCCACGGCGGCGGAAAAGAAGATCGTGGCGGCGATGAAAAGCGGCCAGTCGCTCAGCGTCACTGGCACCTCGTGGCGCGGCACCCAGACGGTCGACACCTATTCGCTGAACGGCGTGTCGGCGGCGCTGGCCAAGATCGACGAAACCTGCAAGTAGCCGCCGATGCGCTGGCTTGGCGTTCTCCTGCTGTTGTGGCTCGGCAGTATTCCGGCAGGAGCAGGCTGTGCGCGCGAAACCTTCGAAGGCAACGGCTATGTGGTCTGCCGCTTCGACTTGGCCCAAGAGCATCTGGCACTGTACAATCTGGGGGCCGATGGCCAGCCCTATGGCTCCTTTACGGCCCTTGATGCGGCGCTGAAGGAGAAGGGCCAGAGCCTCGCCTTCGCCATGAATGCCGGCATGTTCGATACGGATCTGAAGCCCATCGGCCTTTATGTCGAGAAGGGGCGGCAGCTCAAGAAACTCAACCGCCGCGATGGCGGCGGCAATTTCCACCTGAAGCCCAACGGCGTGTTCTACATCGCTGGCAGCCGGGCCGGGGTACTGGAAACCGAGGCCTATATCAGGGCGGCCCCCAAGGTGGATTACGCCAGCCAGTCCGGGCCGATGCTGGTCATCGACGGGCGGATTCATCCCAGGTTCACCGTCGACGGCCAATCGAAACTGCGGCGCAACGGGGTGGGTGAAATCGATGGCCGTCATGTGGTGTTCGCCATCAGCGAGGGCTCGGTGAATTTTCACACTTTCGCGCGGCTGTTCCGCGACCATCTCGGCTGCCGCAACGCGCTGTTCTTCGACGGTAATATTTCGAGCCTCTATGCCCCGGAAATCAACCGCCGCGACGGTTTCTTCTCGCTGGGGCCGATCATCGGGCTGACGAAGTAGCCTCGCATTTCCACCGCATTTTGTGCTATGGCCCCCGCATGACCACCGTACTCAACAGCATCGAAGCGCCACGTTACATCGCCAATGATCCCCGGCCCTCGCTGATCGGCATGACACGCGAGGGGCTGGCGCAGGCCCTGTCCAAGGCCGGCGTTCCCGAAAAGCAGCGGCGCATGCGGGCAGGCCAAATCTGGCACTGGCTCTATCATCGTGGGCTCACCTCCTTTGACGGCATGACCAACATCGCCCGCGATTTGCGCGTCAGGCTTGATGAGGAATTCGTCATCGGCCGCCCGGAGATCGTCACCGAGCAAGTGTCGAACGACGGCACGCGCAAGTGGCTTTTGCGGCTGGCGCCCGACGAGCGCGGCGCCCGGCACGAAGTCGAGATGGTCTATATTCCGGAGGAAGATCGCGGCACGCTGTGCATTTCCAGCCAAGTGGGTTGCACACTCACGTGCAGCTTCTGCCACACCGGCACCCAGAAACTGGTGCGCAACCTCAGCGCCAACGAAATCGTGGCGCAGGTGATGACGGCGCGCGATGGTGTGAAGGATTGGCCTTCCGATATTGAGGCGAACCCCAAGCCGCCGCCCGGCGGGCGCTACATCACCAACGTGGTGCTGATGGGCATGGGCGAGCCACTGTATAATTTCGACAATGTGCGCGATGCCATGGAGATCGTCTCGGATGGCGAGGGCATTTCGCTGTCGAAACGGCGGATTACCTTGTCGACGTCGGGCGTGGTGCCGGAGATCGAAAGGGCAGGCCAAGAGATCGGCACCATGCTGGCGATTTCATTGCACGGCACGACGGATGAAATCCGAAACAAGTTAGTACCGCTCAACAAGAAATATCCAATCAAGGATCTGCTGGAGGCCTGCCGCAATTACCCCGGTGTCTCCAACGCCCGGCGCATCACCTTTGAATATGTGATGCTGAAGGGCGTGAACGACACGCTCGCCGACGCCAAACGCCTCGTGCAATTGCTGAAAGGCATTCCGGCCAAGGTGAACTTGATCCCCTTCAACCCATGGCCCGGCACTGCTTATGAATGCAGCGACTGGGACATCATCGAAGCCTTCGCCGAAGTGCTGAACCGTGCAGGCTATGCCAGCCCGGTGCGCACCCCGCGCGGCAGAGACATCATGGCCGCCTGCGGGCAGCTGAAGAGCGAGAGTCAGAAGATGCGGGCGAGTGCGCGGGTGGCAACGTCCTGAACATGGCGTAGCCCCGGTGTTCACTCTTGCAGCGCCAATCCGCGCTTTCGTCACGCCTCCCGTCAGCGAATTGTCATCCGCAACATGCGAAGTTCCCGATTGGGAACAATGGCAACATCGGAGGGATTGAGAATGGCACTTGTCAATGCACAGGCCACCACGTTCACATTTGGAACGGATGGCAACGACATCATCAACGCGCAGTACATGCTTGGCGATCTGATCGACGGCAAGGGCGGCAATGATACGATCACTGGCCTCGATGGATCCGATTGGCTCTATGGCGGGGCTGGCCGTGACACGATTTATGGCATGGGCGGCCATGATGTGCTCGATGGCGGTGCCGGAAATGACAGGCTCTATGGCGGCACCGGCAACGACGTGCTGCGGCCCGATTCGGGTGGCACCGGCGATGACTTCATGGATGGTGGTGCCGACATCGACACGGTGGATTACAGCAATGCGGCGGTGACGCGCGGTATCAAGCTCGACCTCCGCATCACCACGGCGCAATATACCGGCGGGGCCGGCAGGGACACGATCCGCAATGTCGAGAATGTCGTCGGCACCAACTTCAACGACACGATCATCGGCAACGACGCCGACAATTTCATCATGGCCGGAGCGGGCGGCGACACGCTGAGCGGGGGCAACGGCAACGACAATCTACTCGCCGGTTTCGGTGACTTCAACGGCGATACCCTCAACGGTTGCGCCGGTAACGACAACCTGTCGGGTGGCTATGGCGCCGACACGCTGAACGGTGGAACCGGCAACGACGCCCTGCAGGGCGGCCTCGGTGCCGATGTACTGACAGGCGGTGCCGGCATCGATCAGTTCCGTTTCGACCTCACGACGGACTCGGATGCGGCCGGCATGGACACGATCATGGATTTCAACGGGGCCGAGGATACGATCTTCATCAATCCGCTCTCCTGGGCGATCAATCCGCAGGACACCGCATTCATCGGCAGTGCAGCATTCTCAAACGCTGGACATTCGGAAATCCGCGCCACTTATGTTGGGATAACCCAGCTGGTGGAAATCGATATCGGCGGCAATGGCAGTGTCGACATGATGCTGCGGGTCAACGGCACGGCACTGGCGCTTGACGATTTCGTGACCGGCGGCCTCATTCTGCTCTGATCTTGAGCGAGGCGCCGGTATCATGTTCAATTTCCACAACCTTATTTTCTGAACGACGGGGGGCCGGCGGGGCGGAACGGTTATGCCGTTCCGTCCCAATTTTGTCTGCCTCCATACGATCTTTCATCCAGCTTGCTGACATGGGCTCCGGCGTGATAGGCCGCGTTCGAATTCAACCAGCCATCATCCGGCCTGTCGGCCACCTTCTCCCATCCGTTGGACGGGAGAAGGCGCAATGGAGACGCAGCATGTCCAAGCAGAAAGTGAAAAAAGTTGTCCTCGCCTATTCCGGCGGGCTCGATACCTCGATCATCCTCAAGTGGCTGCAGACCGAGTATCAGGCGGAGGTTGTCACCTTCACCGCCGATCTGGGTCAAGGCGGCGAGCTGGAACCGGCGCGCAAGAAGGCCGAGATGCTGGGCATCACGTCGATCTATGTCGAGGACGTGCGCGAGGAGTTCATCCGCGACTTCGTCTTCCCGATGTTCCGGGCCAATGCGCTTTACGAGGGCGTCTATCTGCTCGGCACGTCGATTGCGCGGCCGCTGATCGCCAAGCGGCTGATCGAAATCGCCGCCGAGACCGGGGCCGATGCCATCGCCCATGGCGCCACCGGCAAGGGCAATGACCAGGTGCGCTTTGAACTCACCGCCTATGCCTTGAACCCCGACATCAAGATCATCGCCCCGTGGCGCGAGTGGCAATTCAAGAGCCGCACGGATTTGATCGCCTTCGCCGAAACACATCAAATTCCGGTGTCGAAGGACAAGCGCGGCGAGGCACCCTTCTCGGTCGATGCCAACCTGCTGCATTCGTCGTCGGAGGGGAAAGTCCTGGAAGACCCGTGGGTCGAGCCGCCGCCTTACGTCTATCAGCGCACCCTGGCACCCGAGGACGCGCCCGACACGGCTACTTACATCGAGATCGAATTCCTCAAAGGTGATCCCGTCGCCATCGACGGCAAGACCATGTCGCCCGCCACGCTGTTCACCGAGTTGAACCGGCTCGGCCATGACAACGGCATAGGCCGACTCGATCTGGTGGAAAACCGTTTCGTCGGCATGAAGTCGCGCGGCATCTACGAAACGCCGGGCGGCACCATTCTCTCTGTCGCCCACCGCGCCATGGAATCCCTGACGCTCGACCGCGAAGCCGCCCATCTCAAGGATAGTTTCATGCCGCGCTATGCCGAGCTGGTCTATTACGGCTTCTGGTTTGCACCCGAGCGCGAGATGCTGCAGGCCATGGTCGACAAGTCCCAGGAGCATGTCGAAGGCACGGTGCGGCTCAAGCTCTACAAGGGCAATACCATCGTGGTGGGCCGCAAGAGCCCGAAGTCGCTGTACAAGGACGCGCTGGTCACCTTCGAAGACGACCGCGGCGCCTATGACCAGAAGGACGCGGCGGGCTTCATCCGCCTCAACGCCCTGAGATTGCGCACCCTGGCGGCGCGGAAGCGCAACTCTTAAGATGACATCGCTTTCGGTCATCGTCTTCGTCCTCGTCTATCTCGGCATGGCCATCGGCAGTGTGCCGGGGCTGGCGCTGGAGCGCACTGGCGTTGCGCTCATCGGCCTGATTGTATTG
>JBKJQD010000097.1:0-8447 GCA_046594125.1 Aestuariivirga sp. | reverse complement strand
GTCGAGGAGGGCGGCCCTAATGTTGACGTCGATGGGGCCGCCGTCGATGTGGTGCGAGATGTTCATGGCGGTGACGTCGCCCGGTTGCTTTGGCACCTTCAGGACCGTGGCGCCCGCCTTGCGCTCGAAGTGCGCTCGCCAGCGCATGTTCCACTGGAAATATTTCAGCGCCTCGATGGGTTGGCCCGGCCCCTTCTGCACCGCCAGAACGGTGGCATAGGCGGCACTGTTCATCAGCGAGTACATCCAGTTGAAGCGGCTGGTCTTGCTGTTCACTTTCATCAGGTCATAGAAGCGCTGCGGCTGGTCGGTGAAGCGCAGCCGGACATCAAAGTGGCCGCTGGCTGGAACGACGGCGCCGAGCGGCAGCACCGCGGTGCTGAGATCAGCGAACATGCTGGCGTCCAGGCCTTGCTCGCCATGGTAGAAAATGATCGGCCCCACAAACGGCAGGCGCTGGAAGACGCCGCCGATTGTGTCGCTCGCCACTGTATCGCGGCAATAACCGGGCTGGCGCGATGGCGGACGGTCCATGGCAAGGAAGACGCTGCCTTCCTCATCCTTCTCGCCGCGATAATGCGCCCAGTCGCTGGTGATGTATTTGAGCTGGATGAAACCCAGCCGCCATAGACCGACATCATCGCCAGCCGTACCCCGGACGGTCACCGTGGCGCGCGCTTCAATCTCCGGTGACCTGAGCTGCGCAGCACCCGAAAGCAAGGTTTTCGTCAGTGGCGCGTTGGGATCGGGTCCGCCGGGCTGAATGACATTGATGTCGGAGGGATCGTTGTTCTTCACGACACTCAGCACGACGTCTTTCGGCGAAATCGAAGCCATGTTCTGCCTTTCGGCCCCCTCTGGCCTATTCTATCCGAAAACCACTCAAACCGCCCAATGTTGACTCTAACTGACCGGTCAGTTATAAAATACACATGACTGACCAGCCAGTAACAACCTCCCGCAAGCGGCGGCCCCGTGCCCGGCCGGCGGAAATTCTCGCCGCCGCTCTCGATCTCTTCGCCGAACGCGGCTTCAGCGCCACGCGGATGCAGGACGTCGCTTCGCGCGCCGGCTTAAGCAAGGCCGCCATCTATCTCTATTTCAAGGATAAAATGGCCCTGCTTCAAGCCCTGGTGCAAACCACCGTGGGCACCAATTTGGGGATGGCGAAAAGCCTGGCGGCAAACCATCAGGGCAGCGTCACGGAGCTTTTGCAGGCGGTGATGGTCTTCATGGCGGGACGCGTCGGCGAAACCCGCATGCCGGACCTGATGAAGCTCATCATCTCGGAAAGCCGGGCGCACCCGGAAATTGGGCGCTTCTACCTCGACAACGTCATCAACCAGGGCCTGCCATTCTTCGAATCGCTTATCGCGCGCGGCGTTGCGTCCGGGGAATTTCGCGCCGTCGATCCCAAATTGGCGGTGAAGAGCATGATTGCACCGCTGCTGCTCGCCGCCCTGTGGCGCACCACCTTCGAGCCTTTGGGAGCCGAGCCGATCGATATGGTGGCCTATGCCCGGCACAATCAGGAGATGCTGCTCCGGGGCCTCAGGCCATGAAGAAGATCATCCCGTTCCTGATCATCGTGCTAGCGGCGGTTGCCTTTTACTTCCGCGGCCTTTGGTTGCCGCCGCCGCCAGGGCAGATGAACTATCTGGGCTATGTCGAGGGTGAAACCGTGTTGATCGCCGCCCCCGTGGCCGGCCGCATCGTCTCGGTCAATGCGGTCAAGGGCGGCAGCCTCAAGGCGGGAGACGCCGTTTTCAGCCTCGACGGCAAGGCTGCCGCCGCCGAAGCGGCGCGCAGCGAGGCGGCGGTCCGCACCGCTGAAGCCACCGCCAGCAATCTCCTGACCGGCAAGCGCGCCGTCGAACTCGCCATCTATGCCGCCCAGCGCCAGGAGATCGAGGCGGCTCTCGACATGGCGAAAAAAGAAATGCAGCGCGCCGCCACGCTGACCAGCAGCGGCGCTGCGGCCCAGTCGCGCCTCGACCAGGCCGAAAGCCAGATCGGCATCTACGAAGCGAGGCTGGCGCAGATCGCCGCCAATGAGAAGGCCGCAACACTCCCGTCGCGGGATTTCGAGATCGAGGCGGCGCAGTCGCGCATTGCCGAGGCCCGGTCAAGCGCTGCCGAGGCCCGGCAGAAGCTGGCCGACCTGACGCCGCTCAGCCCCGCCGATGCCAGGGTTGACGACGTCTATTTCGATGCCGGCGAATGGGTGGCGGCGGGCCAGCCAGTAGTGGCTCTCTTGCCGCCCGGCGCCGTGACCTTGCGCTTCTTCGTTCCCGAAGCCGTGGCCGCCCTGGCGCGGCCCGGCACCAGCATCACCTTCACCTGCGATGGCTGCGGCGATGCCCAGACCGCCACCATTACCCGCGTTGCCAGCCAGCCCGAATACACGCCACCGGTGATCTATTCACAAGGGGCCCGCTCCAAGCTGGTGTTTCTGGTCGAAGCCAAGCCCGGCACGAGTGGCGCCGGCCTGCCGCCGGGCCTGCCCATCGAAGTGGAGCCGCTACAATGATCGCGGGCGCTCCGGCCATCGATGTCAAAGGCCTGGTGAAGCGCTATGGCAACCGTACCGTCGTTGACCTTGTCGACCTGACCATCATGCCGGGCCGCATCTGCGGCTTTCTCGGCCCCAACGGCTCCGGCAAGACCACGACGATGCGCATGATCTGCGGACTGCTCACCCCCGACGGCGGGCACGGCACTTGTTTGGGCCACGACATCATCAGCGAGCGCGATGCCATCAAACGTCAGGCCGGCTACATGACCCAGAAATTCGGCCTCTACGAGGACCTGACGATCCGCGAGAATCTCGAATTCGTGGCCCGCGTCTATCGCCTCGCTGACTTGCGCAACACTATTGATGCCGCACTTGAACGCCTCGGACTTGCCACCCGCCAGCATCAATTGACAGGCTCCCTGTCGGGCGGCTGGAAGCAGCGTCTGGCCCTTGCCGCCTGCGTGCTGCATGATCCCAAGCTGTTGCTGCTCGACGAGCCAACGGCGGGTGTTGATCCCAAGGCGCGGCGCTCCTTCTGGGACGAGATCCACGGGCTGGCGGGGCAGGGCATCACCGTGCTGGTCTCGACCCACTACATGGACGAGGCCGAGCGCTGTCACGAGATCGCCTATATCGCCTATGGCAAGCTCATGGCGCGCGGTACGGTGGCGGACGTCATCGCCGCATCGGGCCTGAAGGCCATGGTGGCCAGCGGCCCGGGGGCCGACCGTCTGGCGCCAGCTTTGCGCGACGCCGAGGGCATCACCGCAGCGGCGGCTTTCGGCGCGACGCTGCATATCTGCAGTCCGGACCAGGCAGCACTTGATGCCGCCATCGCACGCTTTAGCGATCAGCCCGCCATCCATTGGGAACCAGCCGAACCGACGCTGGAAGACGTGTTCATCCACCTCATGGGACAGGCCCAAGACAACGCGCTGGCGGCCTGAGCGCCATGGGCTTTTTCCTCAGACTTTGGGCAATGATCATCAAGGAGGCGCAGCAGTTGCGCCGTGACCGCCTGACCTTCGCCATGATGTTCGGCATTCCCATCATGCAGCTGATCCTCTTCGGCTTTGCCATCAACAACGATCCCAAGGGCCTGCCCACCGCCATCCTGTCGTCGGAACACTCAAGGCTGACCCGCAGCCTGATCAGCGCCATCGGCAACACCAATTATTTTAATTATACCAAGCTGGTGGCCACCGAGGCCGAAGCCGATGCGCTATTGCAGCGCGGCGACGTGCAGTTCATCGTCACCATACCGGGAAATTTTACGCGAGCCATCATCCGGCGCGAGAAGGCCCAAATATCCATCGAGGCGGATGCCACCGATCCCGCCACCATCGGCCCGGCGCTGTCGGCTGTAAATGCCGCCATGAACCAGACGCTTGTCCGCGAATTTTCCGGACCCATGGCGCTGTACCGTCCAGGTGCAGCGCCCGTCGATGTGGTGCTGCACCGGCGCTATAATCCGGAAGGCATCACCCGTTACAACGTCGTGCCGGGATTGCTCGGCATCATCCTGACCATGACCATGGTGATGATGACGGCACTCGCCGTAACCCGTGAACGCGAGCGCGGCACCATGGAAAACCTCCTCGCCATGCCGGTGCGGCCCATCGAGGTCATGATCGGCAAGATCACGCCCTATATCCTCATCGGCGGCGTCCAGGTGCTGGTGGTGCTGACGGCGGCCAAGCTGCTCTTTGGTGTTCCCTTCGTTGGCAGCGTGCCGCTGTTTGCGGCGGCAACACTGCTGTTCATTACCGTCAATCTGGCCATCGGCTTCACCTTCTCGACCATCGCCCAGAACCAGTTGCAGGCCATGCAGATGTCGTTCTTCTTCCTGTTGCCAGCCATTCTGCTCTCGGGCTTTGCCTTTCCGTTTCGCGGCATGCCTGGCTGGGCGCAAGGCATCGGCGAGGTTCTTCCCGCCACCCATTTCCTGCGCGTGGTGCGCGGCATCATGCTTAAGGGTGCCAGCCTCGACCAGGTGGCGCCGGAACTGGCGGTTTTGGTCTTTACTCTCCTTGTGGTTGCCGCCGTGGCGGTGAGCCGGTACAAAGTAACTTTGGATTGAATGCAATAGTAGATTTTGCTTATCCCCGTTAACTTGCTCTTATCGATAACTCACGGTTGGCAATTGTATTAACCAGCCGTTGTCCATCTACATGTTGAATGTAGTTTGATTTTGACCGTCAAAAGCAAGGACTTGGATGACCAGCCACGTACATTGGGTGTCGAAAGGCAGCTTGCAGCCCGCACCCGTTGGTTTGACTGGTTCGGCGCCTGACGAGCGCGAACTGTTGCACCGTCAGGGCTATGTCAAGATCGTTCAGGACGAAACCGGCACCACGGTCCGCTGGACCATGTTCTCTTCCAACTGGGCGTCCCTGTATTTTGCCATGGAGTGGGTGAACTGCAGCCGCGGCCCCTATTACCTTCAGTACTATTCGGCCGGCTGGTTCAACGAGAAATATGACACGCCCTGGGAAACCGCGGAGCGCATGACGCAGCTTATTTACAAGAGCGACATCCACCTGTCGCGCACTGTTTATATTCACGATGCCAGCGAAACCAGTACCGATGTGCCAGAGCTGCTGAAATCGGCGCTGAACAAGAACGACATGGACGAGGATCACTCGATCGACTGCATCTTCGACACCTCATCGCAGCGCTTTCGCGTCAACCGCGTTGGCAAGGAGTCGACCATTGCCAGGCTATGGGGCATGAACCCGGTGTCCTATCCCTGCTTGACCGGCCACTCCTACGATCAGGCGGTGAGCCGCATTTATCCGGAAGTGAGCCGCAGCGGCGATCCGCACTATGACCACATCTATGCCGCCATGACATCGCCTACCGGTGATGTCGTGTGGGTGCCCTATCAGCGCGTCGTGCTGCCGCTGCGCATGGGCAAGAACAAGAAGGGCGTCCGCATCGTCACGGAATTGACGAAGGTTGATATTTCCCCTCTGTAGAGGTCATTTCCGCCACCGAGAATTCCAGATGGCGCCGGTCGGCAATGCCGATCCATTCCGTCTGTTCCGCGCCATGCGGCTCCCAGTCCCAGGTCAGGAAGCTCTGTTCGAGATGGCCGTAGCCCATGCGCACCATGTGTCCGCGCGTCGCCATTGCCTGACCAGTCAATGCCCAGATCGCCTCGGGTTGCCACTTGATCAGCGCCAGCAGCATGCCAACCTTCGGAAACAGCGGAAAGCAGCCCTTCGTGTGCTTATCGATCCACAGTTCGCCATGATAGACCACTTTGCCACGCACCAGATGCGACAGCGAATGGTCCGGCGGCTGTACGGCCTTGGGAATGATCATCTCGCGCCGTCTGGCGTAGAGTCCCATCATCCAGCCCAAAACCCAATCCGCCAGATTGGGGTCGGCATCGTCGAGGCGGAACGCCTGAAGGCCGACGGTTTCATCCTGGGCATTCTTCGCCGCCATCCAGAAGGCGCGCTCGTGCAGTCCGCGGCTGGCGGCGGCATCGAACATCGGTGAAACATCACTCGCCCGCGTTTTCAGACGCTGGCGCGTCAGCTCGGCAAAGTCACTGGAAATTTGAAACGTCAGCCCGAGATCCTGCGCGGTGGCAATAAGCCCCGATATCGCCGCAACGGTTTTCAACGGATCGGTGAGGCCGGCACCCGCTTGCACGGGCAGCGCACCCTGTAGTCCCACACTCAACGCATACATAGATCGGTTGCCCCACTCAACTCGAACACGCCACACAACCCATGCCATCCACGAACGGACGCCACGAACCCCCATTGTGCTGCCCTGGCGGTCGCAGCCCCAAAGTCAGCCCCTACAGTATATCGGCAGCAGACCAGCGCAAACCTACAGCCGACGGGGTTAGTATTGGATTAACGTCTACGCTACGTCAATCGAATTAACGTAGGCGTAAAGTCAGATCGTGGCGCCGCCCTTCGCTCGATGCAGCAGCCAGCCGTCGGGCGTCAGCCGCTCCTGCGGCAGGAAGCGCGACTTGTAGTCCATTTTGTGCGAACCCTTCACCCAGTAGCCGAGATAGAGATAGGGCAGGCCAAGCTTGCGCACCCGCGCGATGTTGTCGAGGATCATGAATGTGCCAAGCCCGCGCCGCGCCTCATCGGGATCATAGAAGCTGTAGATCATCGAGATGCCGTCGCCGAGGATGTCGATGAGCACCGTTGCCACCAGGCGGCCGGGGCCGTCATCGTCGGGCACGGCGCGGTATTCGACGAGGCGGCTATCGACGAAATTGTCATCGACCATGGCCGAGAAATCGAGAACCGACATGTCCGCCATGCCACCATTGCCATGGCGCGAGTCAATGTAGCCGCGGAACAGTGAATAATGCTCGCTCGCCGCCTTCGACTTCACCACGGTGGCCCGCAGATCGGCATTGCCCCTCATGTTGCGGCGGAAGGAGCGGGTGACGTCGAAAGTATTGACCGGCACGCGCACCGAGACGCAAGCCGTACAGCCTTCGCAGGCCGGGCGGTAGGCGATGTTCTGGCTGCGCCTGAAACCGCCTTGCGACAGCTGCGTATTGAGCGAGCGCGCGTCCTGCCCCACCAGATGGGTGAACACCTTGCGCTCGATCCGTCCCGCCAGATAGGGGCAGGGCGAAGGTGCTGTGATGAAGAACTGGGGAAAGTTCCGCCGTTCGATACTCAAGTACGCTGCTCCAGGCCGGGTTGCCGCATGACGATCATAATGCCGCCATGGCGGCGCGGTTCAAGTGATTTGTCGCTGTCCAAGGCGCAATTTGAACTTGGGCACGCAATCGACTAGGAACCCTGTGAGATTTCACAAGGGATGGCGATCACATGGCGGTCAGGGCGGCGTGGATAGGTTTGGGCGTCATGGGTTTCCCCATGGCCGGGCATCTGGTCAGCCGTGGCGGCCTTGCCATGACGGTTTACAACCGCACCGGCGAGAAAGCCGCGCGCTGGGTTGAAAAACATGGTGGTGCCGCCGCCGCAACACCGCGCGAAGCGGTGAAGGATGCCGATTTCGTCTTCGCCTGCGTCGGCAATGACGATGACCTCAGACAGGTGACCATTGGTGCCGATGGCGCCTTCCAGGCCATGAAGCCCGGCGCCGTCTTCGTCGATCACACCACGGCTTCCGCCGATGTGGCGCGCGAGCTTCACGCCAAGGCCAAGGCGTTGGGTCTGGGCTTTGTCGATGCGCCGGTGTCGGGCGGGCAGGCGGGGGCTGAGAATGGCGCCCTCACCGTCATGTGCGGTGGTGACCAGGCCGACTATGACAAGGCCGAACCGCTGATCGTGCATTTCTCCAAGATGCGCCGTCTGCTGGGCGAGGCAGGCTCCGGCCAATTGGCCAAGATGTGCAACCAGATCGCCATTGCGGGCCTCGTGCAGGGGCTTGCCGAGGCAGTGAATTTCGGCATGAAGGCCGGCCTCGACATGGAAGCCGTGGTCGATGTCATATCCAAGGGTGCGGCCGGCTCGTGGCAGATGGAGAACCGCCACAAGACGATGATCGCCGGAAAATTCGATTTCGGTTTCGCGGTGGACTGGATGCGCAAGGACCTGGGCATCTGCCTCGACGAATCCCGCCGCAATGGTGCGCCCCTGCCGGTGACGGCCCTCGTCGACCAGTTCTACGCCGAAGTCCAGAAACTCGGCGGCAAGCGCTGGGACACATCGAGCCTCATCGCCAGGTTTCAGAAACTCGATAAGTAACAGGCACAGCGGAAAATTACGCTTTCAGCGCCTTCGCCACGTCCAGCGCGAAATAAGTCAATATCCCATCCGCCCCGGCGCGCTTAAAGCAAATCAGGCTCTCGGTGATAACTTTCTTGGGATCAAGCCAGCCGTTCTGGCAGGCGGCCATGATCATCGCGTATTCACCGAGAGCCTGATTTGCTTTAAGCGCGCCGGGGCGGATGGGATATTGACTTATTTCGCGCTGG
>JBKJQD010000067.1:0-5440 GCA_046594125.1 Aestuariivirga sp. | reverse complement strand
CCGCGACCACCGCGGCAGCCCGCAAAACTTTTGGAGAAACGCTACGGCTTGAGCGTCTCGCGCGTCCATCGCAGCCGCGCAGGATTTTACTTCTCATCGATGTTTCCGGATCGATGAAGGTCCATACGGAAATCTATTTGCGCGCCGCCCATGCCCTGACGCACTCCGGCGCAAAGGTTGAAACTTTCTGCTTCAGTACACAGCTCACTCGCGCCACCGCACCGCTTCACCACGCCCATGCCGATGAAGCACTGCGGCGTCTGGCATGTACCGTCCATGGCATCGACGGCGGCACGCGCATCGGCGACAGCCTCGCAAGTTTTCTGAATGTGTCACGCTACGCGGCTCTGGTGCGCGGCGCCATTACGGTTATCTTGTCGGATGGTCTTGAATGTGGCGATACCGGTGCCATCTCGGCTGCCGTCGTGCGGCTTGCACGGTTGAGCCACCGCCTTGTCTGGCTAACACCGCTGGCCCGCGACCCGCGCTATCGGCCGGTCACCCGCGCCATGTCGGCAATCCTCCCCCATATCGATTGCCTTGCGGATGCCAGTGACTTGAGTTCGTTGCTGCGCGCGTTTTCCAATCTCACCGGCATCGAGAAAGGCCCGCGCGCCCAGGCTGCAAGGCAGTGGCAGATAAGCCGGAGACCAACATGATCCCGATCGTCGACGCGCACCATCATGTTTGGCGCCACGGCGACCTGCCCTGGCTCAAGGGCCCCATGGTGCCGCGCATCTTCGGGCCTTACGAAGCCATCCGCCGCGACTATCCGATCAGCGAATACCTCGCCGACATCAAGGGCTGTGGCGTGGAGAAATCCGTCTATGTCCAAACCAACTGGCCGAAGGAACAGGCCATCGATGAAGCCCGCTTCGTTCAATCCATTGCCGACGCCCGTGGCTGGCCCCATGCCATGGTGGGCTACGCGGATTTGCTTTCGGACTCAGCGCCCGCAACACTGGCGGCACTGGCCAAGTTTCCGGCCATGCGCGGTATTCGCATGCAGCTTCACTGGCATGAAGATCCGCTCTACCGTTTTGCCCCCGAGCCAGACCTGATGAACAGACCGGTCTTCCGCAAAAACTTTGCTCATCTCGCGGATTTCGGCATGTCCTTCGACTTGCAGGTCTTCACAAGTCAGATGGCCGATGCGGCGCGCCTTGCGGCGGAGTTTCCGCGCACCACATTCATCCTGCAACATGCGGGGATGCTTGAAGACCATTCGAGCGCCGGGCGCCAGGCATGGCGCGATGGAATGAAGCGGCTGGCGGACCAGCCAAACATCGTGACCAAACTCTCAGGGCTTGGAACATTCATCCACCGCAACGATACCGCACATATATCCGGGATCGCCGCTGAGGCAGTCGAAAGCTTCGGCTCCGGCCGCTGCCTCTTTGGCTCAAACTTCCCCATCGAAAAATTATGGACGGGTTATGCCGAACTCATCCGCTCACACCGCGCCGCACTAACTTCGTTTGCAACCAAGGATCAACAGGCTATTCTCCACGGCAACGCCTGCGAGATTTACCGGCTTTGATCCGCGTCGATGGCGGTTTCATTGCGAGCATTTGAGAGGACCCGATGGCACTCACCACTGAAACACGGCACATCCTGGCGGGCGTATCAACCGCCACGCTGACCACGGTTCTGCTGAAGAAAGGCCTCCGCAATGTCTGGATGCGCGGCACCAGACCCATTGCAGCGGGCCAAGGACGGCGAGTGGGCAAGGCCTTCACCTTGCGTTTCATTCCGGCCCGCGAAGACCTTGCGACACCGGCCAGCTGGTCTTCACCAATTTCAACCCGCAGCGCCATCGAAGCCATGCCCGAAGGCTGTATGGTTGTGGCCGGAGCCCTGGGCGTCACCGATGCCGGAATCTTCGGCGATATTCTCGCCGCCCGCATGGTCAAGCGGGGCGTCGCTGGCCTCGTCAGCGATGGCGTCATGCGCGATGTGGCAGGAGTTCTCACCACTGGCCTGCCGATCTGGTGCCAGGGCATTGCCGCGCCACCCTCCGTGGCGGGCCTGACATTTGTGAACTGGCAGGAACCCGTCGGATGCGGTGGTGTCGCCGTTTATCCCGGCGACATCGTGGTGGCCGATGACGACGGCGCCGTTGTCATTCCGCAGGCCCTGCTTGACAGCGTGGCCGCCGAAGCAGCCGAACAAGAGAAGATGGAAGCCTGGATCATGACCGAGGTGGCCCGCGGCTCGGCCCTTCCCGGACTCTACCCGATGAACGAGACAACCCGCGCCCGCTACGAAGCCTTCAGGACCGGCCGCGATTAAAAAGGAACGTCCCCATGGCCGCCGCCCGCGCTGTCATCGCCCCAAACCTGACGCCTTACAACGAGGACTGGTCGCCCGATATCCCGTTGTTTGTCGAGCACGCCAAACGCCTTCTCGCCGAGGGCTGCACATCATTGGCCCCCTTCGGCACCACCGGCGAGGCGAACTCGCTCGGTATGAAAGAACGCATGGCGCTGTTTGAAGCCATGGTGGCGAGCGGCATTCCGGCAACGCGGATCATTCCGGGCACCGGCCTCACATCGTTGCCCGATACGATCACGCTCAGCCGCCATGCCACCGAACTCGGTGCCGCAGGCGTCATGGTGCTGCCGCCCTTCTACTACAAGGATGTCTCCGATGACGGCCTCCATGACTATTTCGCCCGGCTCATCGATGGCATAGGCCTTGCCGGCCTGCGCATCTATCTCTACCACATTCCGCAGGTCACCAAGGTCGGCCTGTCCATTGCGCTGGTGCGGCGCTTGGCTGCCAATTTTCCCGGCGTTGTCATCGCCATCAAGGACAGTAGCGGCGATTGGCACAACACGGCGGCACTGCTGCGCGAAATCCCAGCATTCACCATCTTCCCCGGTAATGAGTTGCAACTCGTCCGTGCACTGACGGCCGGCGCGGCGGGCTGCATCACCGCCACGGCCAATATCAACGCCGCCGCCATAGCCAGAATTGCCAGTGATCACACGGCACCGGAGGCCGCCGTCAAAGAAGCCGCTGTTGACCGCTTCCGCATGACGATCCAGCCCCATGGACCCATTCCGGCCCTGAAGGCGCTTCTGGCGCGCCGCGACAATCACGCCGGCTGGGCGCGTGTGCGCCCGCCGTTATTGAGTATGAGCCCCCCGTCCGCGGCAGCGCTTGCTGATCAGCTCGCGGCAATTCAGCAGGACTGAAACGCCAATCATTGGAGAACGCCAGTGTCGGCTGCATCCAGATTGCCGTGAGGCAGGCTTGCCCGGCGGCAATGCGGACTACGTGCCGGCCTTGGACAGCAGCGCCTTGAATTTCTCCAACTCGCCAGGCAAGGCACTGACCACTTGCGAGGCCTCGGGGAAGGCGCCCGATTGTACGTCGTTGTGATACTCGCGGAAGGCAGCGATACGCTCGCGCTGCAGCCGGTCATACTCGAGTTTGAAGTTGCGATAGACCTTGGCATGGCGCGGCGTGTGTCCACGGTTCTGCCCGAGCACATCATCGGCGAACAGGTAGTTGCAGTCACAACTGGTACCCGATCCCATCGACACCATGAACAGCGGCGTGCGCCGGGATATCTCGGCCGCGATGTCGGGCGGCACCACTTCGATTTCCATGCCAAAGGCACCAGCTTCTTCATAACGCTTGACCCGCTCAAACACCTTCATGGCGCTCTCCGCCGTCTTGCCGACGGCCTTGAATCCACCAGTCCACGTGCAGGTATGCGGGACCAGCCCGACATGGCCGATGACCGGAATGCCTTCGTCAGCCATGCGGCGGATGGTTTGAAAGGAGGCCGCGCAGTAGACAGCACTGGCGCCGGCTTTCAGCATCTTGAATCCCCAGCGCAGAAAATCATCGCTTGGCCCTTCGTTTTCCCACAGGGACAAGCCCGGCACCGCGAAAATGCCGGGAGCCACCTCGCGGAATTTCCGCTCAATCATCATTTCGGGCGGCACCGAGCACATATCGATGCCCGCGTCCTGGGCGGCAGCAAGCTCGTCCCAGCTTTCGACCCGCAACATCGAATATTGGTATTTTCCCTTGTTGGCGAAAACTTCGGCGACTGTTGGAGGGCTCAGGCGGGCCATGGTTCAAACCTTTACGTGTTGCACGCTGCGCGATCAGCCGACGTTGCCCGAAGCCGGGCAGTTCGACAAGCATAGCCCCCGAGCGGGTACTGTCCTAATTCGCGATTGCCATGGCCAACGAGTCCTACACGTCGAACCCCGATGCCTGGACCGCCGACTCCGAGCCCGTGAAGAAGATCGCCGAACGCTCCGGCGCCAACCCGGCCGACATCCCGGCGATCCTCAAGGGCTACTCGCTGCCGTCCGTCAAGGATCAGGCATCCGAAGTCTGGCTTGGCGGTGCCATGGCCAGGAATATGGTGGCCATCGCGAAGTTCCCCGTCGAGCAGAAGAGGATTCCAACCGCGCTTGATGACTATTCGAAGTTCGTCAACAGCAGCTTCCTTGAAGAGGCTATGAAGTAACCGCGCAAGCGGCAGCTTTGAAAACTTGTGGACCTCCAGCCCGATGGCTGGAGGTCCGGTCGGTTTTTCCTTTCAGGGCGAGGGCCGATGTCTCAGTTGCAAATCGACAACGTCAATGTCATCTTTCCGGCCGGCCCCCATGCCCCGCCGGTTCAGGCACTAAAGGATGTCAACCTTGGCATTGAAGCCGGTGAATTTGTCGTGGCGCTCGGCGCCTCGGGATGCGGGAAATCGACACTGCTCAACCTGATGGCTGGTTTTCTCAGCCCCTCAAGCGGATTAATCCAGTTGAACGGCGCACCCGTAACCGGTCCGGGAGCCGGCCGCTCAGTGGTCTTCCAGCGCCATGCGCGAAAAGGTATTGGCGATCATCTTTGGTGATGAGCTTGCCCTGGGAGGCGGCCATGTCTGACAAGGCTTCCATCTTGCAACGGCTGATGCGCGCGCGGCCGGCCAAGCCAGGCGAGATCTATGGCGTGCCCGGACAGGGCGACAGCCTTATGATCTCAGCCGTCAGCGCGGCCGTCCTGTTCGGCATCTGGCTGCTGATCACCGAGATGGGCTGGGTCAAGCCGTTGTTCGTGCCCTCCCCGCTGGCGGTGGCGAAGACCTTCATATCCACCGCCATCGATGGCTTCGCAGGCGCCACACTATTCGAACATACCTGGGTGAGCTTTCTGCGGGTACTCGGCGCCTTCTTGCTGGCAACCGCCATCGGCGTACCCCTTGGCCTCGCCATGGGCATGAGCAGGGTGGCCCGCGGCATCTTCGATCCCCCCATCGAGTTCTACAGGCCAATCCCGCCGCTTGCCTATCTGTCACTGATGATCATCTGGTTCGGCATCGGTGAATTGTCGAAGGTGTTGCTGATCTTCCTGTCGATCCTGGCACCGCTGGCGCTCGGCACGCGCTCAGGCGTGCGCTCGGCAGCCATCGAACAGATCC
>JBKJQD010000431.1:0-9745 GCA_046594125.1 Aestuariivirga sp. | reverse complement strand
GCATCGCGGATCTCGCGGTGATCATCGACGATCAGGATGTGGCGCGGATGGGTCATCATGTTGTCTCCTGATGCTGACCCTAACCGATACTGTTGGCGCTGCGGGCAGAAGATTGTCGCAAAACATCTCTGCGCGGCTGCTTGCGACAGTTTGATACAAAACTCCGGTCCACCTGACAAACTTGTGGGACAACTGCCCCCCAGATTGGACCTATCGCAATTCAATCAGGAGAGATGGAATGAAACGCTCGTCAAAATTCGCCTTGGCAGCCGTTGCCACCCTTGGCCTCGCCGCCGTTGCGGTGCCGGTGGTCGCCCAACAAACCCAGATGCAACATGGCGGAATGATGGGTAGCAGAATGGGTATGATGGGGGGGCATGACGGCATGATGGGCGGCGGGATAGGCATGATAATGGGCGGGGCCCAAAGCTATGCGATGGCCAAGTTCGATACCAACAAGGACGGCACGCTCAGCCCAGAAGAAATGACCGCCGGTATTCAGGCCGAACTCAAGACCTATGACACCGACGCCAATGGCAAGCTTTCACTGGAAGAATTCGCGGTGATGCACACGGCCCATACCCGGCCGATGACGGTGCGCGCCTTCCAGATGCACGACGCCGACGGCGACGCGCAGGTGACTGAAGCTGAAATGGCCGCAATGGCCGCGATGATGCAAAGCCACATGGGGGCGCAGCAGGACGGCATGCCGGACATGGGCAAAGGCATGATGGACGACAACTGACACGCGCTTTGTCTCCGCCAGTCGGGCCTGGTGCAGGTTGGCGGGGACAACGCCATCAAAGATTGGAAGAAAAGATGATGAACGACTATGGTATGGGTTTCGGCATGGGCTTCGGCTGGCTCTGGATGATCGTCATCGTTGTGCTGGTGGGCCTAGCAGTTGCAGCGCTGGTCAAGTACCTGCGCAAATAGGCAAATAGACTGAAGGATGAGCCAATGAACTACACGATAAACCGCCTGATTGTGGATGCGGAGTTTGAAGCAGTTGACGGTCGCACCCGTGCGGCCTTGACCGCGCATGGCTTCGGCGTTCTGACCGAGATCGACGTCAAGGCGACGATGAAGAAGAAGCTGGATGTGGACATGTCGGCCTACCGCATCCTCGGCGCCTGCAATCCTAAGATGGCGCATCAGGCCATCGGGATGGAGCCGCGGGTTGGCGCGATGCTGCCCTGCAACGTGATCCTGCGCGAAGTCGACGGCGGGGTGGAGGTCAGCGCCATCGATCCGGTGGCATCGATGCAGGCGATCGACAATGCGGAATTGATGGGTGTTGCAGGTCAGGTGCGGGACCTCCTGGCCAAGGCTGTTGCCGCGATTTGAGCGGATTCACTGCTACATTTTGCGCTTGACTTTCCAGCGTTGGGAAGGAGCACATTGAAAGTGGAGGCCCGTGTATCGGCCTTCACGCGGCGCAGACCGCGAAGGGAGAACGCCATGTCCATCGTCGATCCGCTCGCAGGCCACACTCATTCGGACCGCGAAATGGCCCAGGGCAATGCGGGGCCTGGACACGGCGCCGGGCCGGCGGCCATCGACCCTGTCTGCGGCATGAGCGTCGACCCCCATACCTCGACGCTGAAGGTGGAACATGGCGGGCACACATATTACTTCTGCTCCGCGGGCTGCCGCACCAAGTTCATCGCCAATCCGGCGAAGTATCTCGACCCGGAGTTGATCAAGGCCGCGGCGGATGCCCAGCCCAAGGACGCGATCTACACCTGTCCCATGCATCCGGAAATCCGCCAGGCGGGACCAGGTTCGTGCCCGATTTGCGGCATGGCCCTCGAACCATTGCTGGCCAGCGCTGACACGGGACCGAACCCCGAACTGATCGACATGACGCGCCGGTTCTGGATCGGTTTGGTGATTGCGCTGCCGGTGCTTGCACTCGAGATGGGTGGACATTTGACCGGCCTGATGATGCTGCTGAGCCGGCAGTCTTCAAACTGGATTCAACTCGTGCTGGCCACGCCCGTCGTGCTCTGGGCGGGCTGGCCGTTCTTTGTGCGTGGCTGGCAGTCTCTGGTCACCCGCAATCTCAACATGTTCACGCTGATTGCCATGGGCACCGGCGTAGCCTGGATTTACAGCGTCATTGCGACGCTCGCTCCTGGCGTTTTCCCTGACACGTTCAGGGCGCAAAACGGGGCGGTTGCCGTCTATTTTGAGGCGGCTGCCGTCATCACCGTGCTGGTTCTGCTTGGCCAGGTATTGGAGCTTCGCGCCCGCGAGCAGACCTCGGGCGCCATCAAAGCCCTGCTCGACCTCGCCCCCAAGACGGCGCGGCGCCTGAAGGAAGATGACAGCGATGAGGAAATTGCCATCGACCATATTGCCGTGGGCGATCATCTGCGCGTGCGCCCGGGTGAGAAGGTGCCAGTCGATGGAACACTGACTGAAGGCCACGTGTCAATCGATGAGTCCTTGGTCACTGGTGAATCCCTTCCGGTCAGCAAGGAACCAGGCGCGAAAGTGATCGGCGGCACGCTCAATGCGTCTGGCAGTTTCATCATGAAGGCTGAAAAAGTGGGCCGCGACACAATGCTCGCCCGCATTGTCCAGATGGTGGCCGATGCCCAGCGAAGCAGAGCACCGATCCAGCGTCTCGCTGATCAGGTGTCCGGCTGGTTTGTGCCGATGGTCATTCTGATAGCCGTTGCTGCATTTGCCGCGTGGTCCATCTGGGGGCCGGAGCCGCGTTTTGCCTACGGACTCGTCGCCGCTGTTGCCGTTCTGATCATCGCCTGTCCGTGCGCGCTTGGCCTTGCCACACCAATGTCGATCATGGTGGGCGTGGGCCGCGGCGCACAGGCCGGGATTCTGATCAAGAACGCCGAAGCCCTCGAGCGCTTTGAAAAGATCGATACGCTGGTGGTCGACAAGACCGGCACACTCACCGAAGGCAAGCCAGCCGTCACGGCCATCGTTCCAGCACAAGGCTTCGACGAGACCGAACTATTGCGCCTCGCGGCCAGCGTCGAACAAGCCAGCGAGCATCCGCTGGCGGCGGCTATCGTCGCGGCGGCCAAGTCGCGCGGCATCGCCCTTGCCAAGGTCATGGGTTTCGATTCACCTACCGGCAAAGGCGCCATCGGCATGGTGGACCGCAAGCGTATAGTACTCGGCAACGCCAAGTTCCTCGGCGAACTGAAGATTGATACTGAAGGTCTTGCCGCTGCTGCCGAGTCACTTCGGCAGGACGGCGCCACCGCCATCTTTATCGCCATCAACGGCAAGGCGGCGGGAACCATCGCCATCGCCGACCCGTTGAAGGCCTCGACGCCGCAGGCTCTCAAGGAATTGACGGACGCGGGCATTCGTATCGTCATGCTCACCGGTGACAATCGCACCACTGCCAACGCGATTGCGAAGAGGCTCGGACTCACCGAAGTGGAAGCCGATGTGCTGCCGGATCAGAAAGCGGACATCGTGGCCAGGCTCAAGAGCGAGGGCCGCATCGTCGCCATGGCGGGAGACGGCGTCAACGATGCGCCGGCATTGGCTGCGGCTGAAGTCGGCATCGCCATGGGCACAGGCACGGACGTGGCCATCGAAAGTGCCGGCGTCACGCTGCTGAAGGGCGATCTCATGGGAATTGTGAGGGCCCGGCGCCTGTCACGGGCGACAATGAACAACATCCGGCAGAACCTGTTCTTTGCCTTCATTTACAACGCCGCAGGCGTACCCATCGCGGCCGGCGTCCTCTATCCGGCCTTCGGCCTTCTGCTCTCGCCAATCATCGCGGCAGCGGCCATGGCGCTGAGTTCATTCAGCGTCGTCGGCAATGCCCTGCGGCTTCGGGTGGTCAAACTCTGAGTGGCTGTGCAATTGCAGAAAGAAAGTTCGCGCGGTTGAACAAGACATACCTTCTAAGTGGAGTGGCCGCACTGCTTCTTGGCGGGTACGCCCTTTATGTCCTCAACGCCACCATTGATGCCTCTGGTAATATGGGAGGCATGGCGATGGACGGTAGTGCTCCCATGAACACGGGTTCCGCAAGCAGCGCCGCCGCCGAAGGCTTCCAAACCGCAGTCAATATCATGATGGAAGGCATCATGAGGCCCGCGACTGGCTATCCAGATGTGGACTTCGTGAAGATCATGATCTCTCACCATGAGGGCGCTGTTGCAATGGCCAAGGTCGAGAAGCAATTCGGCAAGGATAAAATTCTTCTGAGTCTGGCGGACAGCATCATCAACACTCAGGAGAAGGAACTCATGTTCTTCAAGGATTGGTTGCGCCAGCAAGACCAGAGCGCAATGCAAATCCTGCCGGATGCAAATAAAGCCAACTACGCCGCCATGCTGACGATGATGAAGGGTATGACAGTCAGCTATACCGGAAACGCAGACGCGGATTTCGCCAACGGGATGATCCCGCACCATCAGGGCGGGATCGATATGGCCAAGGTTGTCCTGCAATTCGGAAAGGATGCCGAAGTGCGCAAATTGGCCGAAACCACCATCTCGGCCCAGAGCGCCGAAGTTACAACGCTGAGGGACCGGCTCGCAATGGCCGCGCCCTGATGCACCGCCAACGAGGCAAGTGTGTTCCCGCAATAGGCAAATGAAGGACTACAACCATGAAACGCCGTGAATTTACGAAACTCATCGCCGGCGGCTGCAGTTTACCACTATTTTCCGCGGCACCATTTCTGACCGGCGCTGCCCAGGCGGCCACAGCCCCCGTTCAACTCAAAGCACTGTCGCGTACGATCGAAGTTAATGGCCGTGCCGCCAAAGTCTTCGGTCTGATGCAGGCCGACGGTACCCATGGACTCCGTCTGAACCCGGAAGAGAATTTCAACGTGGCACTCACCAACGACACCGGTGCCGAGACCATGGTACACTGGCACGGCCTGACGCCACCCTGGCCGATGGATGGCGTGCCGAATTTGCCGGCACCATTGCTCAAGGCGGGCGAGCAGAGGACCTATGAGTTTTCGCTTGGGTATTCTGGTACCCACTGGATGCATGCGCACACGCTTCAGGAGCAGGCCCTGCTTGCCGCGCCGCTTATCATTCGCAGCAAGGACGATGTGGCCCGCGACGAACAGGAAGTGGTGATCCTGCTCCACGACTTTTCATTCACTCCTGCTGAAGAACTCCTTGCGAAACTGAAATCGGGAGGCATGGGCGGAATGAACATGCAAGGCATGGATCATTCCAAGATGCCGGGAATGAAGATGGGTGGCGGTTCGGCTACGATGGACCTGAACGACATCGATTATGACGCCTACCTCGCCAATGACCGGACATTGGAGGATCCGGAAGTCGTGCAGGTCGAAAAGGGCGGGACAGTGCGGCTTCGGATCATCAATGGTGCGACTGCGACTGGCTTCACCATTGACACCACAGGCCTTGATTCAGCGGTGATTGCAGTCGACGGACAGGATATTCAGCCACACAAGACCACGCGATTTCCCTTGTCCATGGGACAGCGCGTCGACTTCCGCATTCACATTCCAAGCCACGGTGGCGCCTTCCCGGTCTTCGCCTTGCGCGAAGGCGGAAACGAAAGAACGGGCATCATTCTGGCGACGGCTGGTGCAAAGGTTGAGAAGATTCCCGCCCAAGGTGAAACGCCGGGGCCAGTCTTGACTCTGGATTTCGAAAAGCACCTGCAAGCGAAATCGCCCCTGCCGAGGAAAGCACCAGATCGCAGTTTCACCGTGACGCTCGCGGGCGACATGAAAAGCTATGCGTGGAGCATGCAGTCCGATTCCGAAATCAAGTTTCGCCAAGGGGAGCGGGTGGCCATCGAGATGCGCAACATGTCGATGATGGCACATCCCATGCACCTGCATGGCCATCATTTCCAGATCGTTGCCATAGATGGAAGAAAGATTGCCGGCGCGGTTCGTGACACCGTATTGGTGCCACCGATGGCCAGTGTAACCTTTGCCTTCGACGCGAACAATCCAGGAGATGCCTGGGCCTTCCACTGCCATCACCTCTATCACATGGCAAGTGGCATGATGATGACCGCCGCCTACGCAGCCTAACCGCTTCCCACCAAGTGCCAGGAGTGCATTCATGTTCGTCATCGCCAAGATTGCCGGCTACTTCGTTCAGCCGTCGAATTTTATTGCACTTTTGGCGCTGCTGGGATTGCTTCTTGCCATCTTCCGGTTCCGCCGGCTTGCGGTAGCGGCCTTCTCGCTCACAACCGTGTTACTTGCCGTATTCGGCTTAACTTCGTCTGGACTTGTTGCCCTCGCCTCGCTCGAGAATCGCTTTCCACCGCCGAAATTCGATGGTCCCGTCACGGGCGTGATCCTGCTGGGAGGAGCGGTCGATACACACATCAGCGCCGAACGCGGCCAGAATGCCACCAACGAGGCAGGTGAACGTATCACTACCGTCGCAGAATTGAGCCGCAGATATCCCGATGCGCGCATCATCCTGTCCGGCGGGGCAAATCATGTGCTTGCCGCGCAGCCGCTGTCCGAGTCCGCGGTAGCTCGCGGCCTTCTGGTCAGTCTCGGCGTTGACGAAAAGCGGATCGAGACGGAAGAGCTCTCCCGCGACACCTGCGAAAATGCCGAACAAAGCCTGATCTTAGCCAAGCCGCAGGCTGCCGAGACCTGGCTGCTGGTGACGTCCGCCAGCCATATGCCACGCGCCATTGCCTGCTTCCGGGCGGCCAGCTTTGCCGTCATTCCATACCCAGTTGATTACCGAACGCAAGGAACGGAGAGTTTCTTGACACCTACCAAGAGCGTGGCCGATGGCCTTGCCGCTGCGGACCTTGCAGCGCATGAATGGATTGGTCTCGCTGGCTACTGGCTGAGTGGAAGAACCAGCGATGCATTCCCCGCCCCTTAGCCCAGGACTGGCTGCGTATAGACTTGACGAGGAGATCGGATGGATAAGCGATGGGTTACCCTCTCCATACTTGCTGGATTGGTGCTATTCCCCATCGCCATGCAGTCGGGGATCGCATCTCTAAAGACCTACGTATCGGGCAATCCCCAACTTCAACCGCGAGAGCAACCACGAACAATTGGCGTACTTACTTTCGCAGATAGCAAAGGGAATCCGGTCACGCTCGGAAACATGAAGGGCCGCCACGTTCTCCTGAACGTCTGGGCGACGTGGTGCCCTCCCTGCCGCAAGGAAATGCCGGCTCTGGACCGGTTGAAACCCATCCTTGAGAGAGATTCGGACTTCACAGTCATCGCACTCTCCGTTGACAAGGCCGGTTTCAAGCAGCTTCAGGCATTCTACGATACCTACGGCCTGAACAACTTGGGTCTGTTTCGCGGCGACGAACAGTCCGTCCTGATCGCCCTTGCTGTCAGCGGCTTGCCGACCACGATCCTCCTGGACCACCAAGGCAAGGAAACGGCACGGCTCATAGGCCCGACAGAATGGGATGCGCCAGATGTCGTCGCGAGTCTGAAGTCGATCCATGCTCAAAAATAGCAGTCGCATGCAATGCCCTTGTCCAGCAGATGTGAGTTTTGCCGGACCGGGTTCGGAAAAGTGCAGTTACCCAATCAGAAGGCCGCGCCAGCCATGAGAACCTGGCTTTTCCATTGGATAACGGCCCTCCTCGTGGCCGTCATGCTTCTGGCGTCATTGCCCATACCCTATCCAGACTGGGTTCAGTTAGCACCGTGGTTGTGGATGAGCATCCACATGTCGGCCGGGTGGGCTCTCGTGGCGGTCACGGCAATCCGGCTTCTGCTGCTGGCCGCGCCGAACGCTCGCGTTGGGGTCCGTATTCTTCGCCCCCGGGGATATCAAGCCTTCACAAAAATTATTCTGCTTACCACACTTGCGGCGGTGCTTGTCACCGGATCACTGATTTATCGTCCGTCCCCCTTGGGCTTCCGCATTTACCTTTTCGGGCTTATCGAGGCGGGTACATTGGTAAATCTCGACCATGAAACACATCTGCAGTTCATTATCTCTCACCGCTACCTGGCCTACGCACTTACCGCATTTTTCAGCATTCATACCTACTTCGCGTTTGATAGTCCTTCCCGAGCGGGACCGGCTCCCATTTCTTGGCTATGGAGACGTGCCTGTGGCGCCGGCGAGGGCGTCCCCGGCCTGCTGCGGAAAAGTTCAGCTTCACAGTCTCCGGATAGACCTTCTGGCGCCGAAGAATGCCGACCGCCCAAGTCAGGCCACGAGCCGTGAGGCCTTGACGGAATAGTGCGCTCAGGCCGTATCCGGCGTCTGCCAGAACACATCCAAATCGAACGCCTGCGGCAAGCTGAAAACGCCGCCACCAATCATCAAACCGACGACAAGTGCAACAAGTGGCACCAAACCGAGTTGAGCGGGCGACTTTTGATTTGCGGAGTGAACCGGAATGGCTGTGATATTTGTCATTTGTGTCTCCTCCAACTCCGCGTAAGCTGCTCCGCAAATTGTGCAATTGCATTGATCGGGATCAAGAGAATGGAACGGTTGCCCCTTATTCTACTTTCAAGAGGGCGGCTTGGCCCGTGGATGCCAATCAACTAGACCAAGGAGTTTAAATCATGCAACACAACCAGAATCTTGAAAATCGCAAGTCGCCACAGTGGAATGGCTGGCCGCGTGCCAACATTGTGCTCATCGCGTTTATGGCGATCGCCGGGTTCTACTTGATCACCGAGCACGGGGCGCATGTGTTTGGCTACTTGCCGTTCCTGCTGCTGCTCGCTTGCCCCCTTCTTCACATGTTCATGCACGGTGGACATGGTGGGCACAGAGACGCCAAGCCACCCGTCGGCAAACCGGGCAACGATTCAACTCCGCCTGTGCCTCCTGCAGCAGGCGGCCATCAGCATTAATCTATTGGAACATGGAGACACATCATGCAAACCGAAACACCCTCTTATGGCCTCTGGATGCTCGTCGCCCTGAACTCGGCCATATTCATTATGTTCGCCTTCACGTTCTTCAAGCCGAAGACCGGCCGGGATTGGCGCTCATTTGGAGCTTTCAGTGCGTTTCTCGTGGCTCTGTTCACCGAAATGTACGGCTTTCCGCTGACAATCTATCTGCTGTCGGGATGGCTGCAGACCCGGTGGCCTGAAATCAACTGGCTGAGCCATGACGCCGGTCATCTGCCGGAAATGATGTTTGGTTGGAAGCTGAATCCGCATTTCGGGCCCTTCCATCTTCTGAGTTTTCTGCTGATCGGCGGAGGTTTCTGGCTGGTTTCGGCAGGCTGGCAGCGCCTTTATGTCGCCCAAAGGAGGCACGAGTTAGCGACGGACGGCGTCTATGCCAGGATGCGTCATCCGCAATATGTTGGGTTTATCTTGGTCATGTTCGGATTCCTTGTGCAGTGGCCAACCATTCTCACTCTGGCGATGTTTCCAATTCTGGTGGTGATGTATGTGCGATTGGCAAAGGCGGAAGAGCGTGAGGCTATTTCCGAGTTTGGTGATGCTTATCGGCACTACATGAAGGAAGTTCCCGGATTCATACCAAGGCTTGGCTACTCGACTTCTAAATCGAACCAACAATCCGGCAGGCCCGACCGATGACGGTGAAACGAATTGCCTATGTTTTCGTTTTCATCGCAGGCTTTCTTGTCCGGCTGTAAACGCGATAAGGAAAACCAAAATGACCAGCACAGCCGATCGATTACTAGAGGAACGGCATCTCATGACAACCAGCACTCTAGAAGTCGGCGGCCTGCTCTCGATCCTCGGCGCCCGTGGCATTGAAAAGCAGCTCGAACGTATCTCCGGTGTTGACCGGGTGTCGGT
>JBKJQD010000323.1:0-41683 GCA_046594125.1 Aestuariivirga sp. | reverse complement strand
GGAGCGGAGACGCCACTGCCGGCAGCGCTCCCTTCAGCCGCCACCATAAGGTGGCCGCATAGTCCGTCACTCTTTCGGACCGGCTGGTGCCATCGGTCTGCAGCATCTTGCGGTCATAGCCAATGCTGAAAATCGGCTCGATGCCGCTCGAGACGTTTCCGGCAAACAGTGAAATCGTACCAGTCGGCGCAACCGACGTCAGCAGGCCATTGCGAATGCCGCATTCAGCGATGGCAGACCGAATATCGGCGGGAAGTGTTGCCGCATGACCGGAGGCCGCAAATTTCGCGGAATCAAAAAGTGGAAATGGGCCGCGCTCGCGCGCCAGTTCCACACTGGTGCGATAGGCCGCCTCGTCGATCACCCGCATCCACTGTCCGGCCCTCGCCGCGGCGGTCTCACTGCCATAGACGAGGCCGCACATGGCCAGCGCATCCGCCAGCCCGGTGATTCCCAGCCCGATGCGGCGCTTGGCCTCGGCCTCGCGGCGCTGCGCCTCCAGCGGAAAATTTGAAATGGCAATCACGTTGTCGAGAAAGCGCACGGCAAGACTTGCGACGCGGGCGAGTTCGGACTCATCAATCTCCGCACTCTCACCAAACGGATCGCGCACCAACCGAGCCAGGTTGACCGATCCCAGCAAGCAGGCGCCATAGGCCGGAAGCGGTTGCTCGCCGCACGGGTTGGTGCTGCGAATGTCCTCGCAATAGTTTAGATTGTTTTCGGCATTGACCCGGTCGATGAAGATCACGCCCGGTTCAGCAAAGTTATAGGTCGAGCGCATGATCTGGTCCCACAGCCCACGGGCGCGCAGCACGCGATGGACATTTCCGTCAAAGATGAGAGGCCAGTCTTCGTCGGCCTTCAGGGCGCGCATGAAGGCATCGGTTACCAGTACCGAGACGTTGAAATTCCGCAGCCGCGACTTGTCATGCTTTGCGGCCACAAAACTTTCAATGTCGGGATGATCGCAGCGCATGGTGCCCTTCATGGCGCCGCGCCTGGCACCGGCCGACATGATGGTCTTGCACATGGCATCCCAGACATCCATGAAACTGAGCGGTCCCGATGCGTCAGCACCCACGCCGCGCACCGGTGCACCCTTGGGGCGCAGGGTCGAAAAATCCATGCCGATGCCGCCACCTTGCTGCATGGTCAGAGCTGCTTCCCTGAGACTGTCGAATATCCCGCCCAGCGAGTCCGGGATGGTACCCATGACGAAACAATTGAACAACGTCACTGTGCGTCCGGTGCCGGCACCAGCCAGGATGCGGCCTGCCGGCAGGAAGCGGTAGTCCGACAGAACCCCATGAAAGGCCTTGGCCCAAGTGTCGCGCTGGTGCTCCTCCTCCGCCATGGCCACGGCGCGAGCCACCCGCCACAATGTCGCGTCGATATCGGCCTCGATGATGGCACCATCGGGACTCTTCAGACGATATTTCATGTCCCAGATTTCGTGGGCAATGGGATCGAGATCGGCGGCCAACACACGGTCCATGGCGAGTCTCCAAGCGCTGCCAAAAGTCTAACCCAGCGCGGCCAGTGAGTCGAGCAATTGTTCTCTATTTGTCCCGAGAAAGCGTTTGCTGAGCTTCGGCAACCAGTGCGGAAGTTGCGGTTTCGATCCCCGACTGCAACCGGTCATGAAACTCCCGGCGTGGCAAGCCGGGCGGAATGGCCGGCAGGAACTCCAGAACAATCGTTCCGGGATAACGCAGAAATTTCCGTCGTGGCCAGAACAGCCCCGAATTCAAGGCGAAGGGAACGCAAGGGACATCCAGTCTCCCATAAAGGGCAGCAGCACCGGACTTGTAGTCCGGCGCTTCACCCGGCGCCCGGCGGGTTCCCTCCGGCATGATGACGATCTGGCGGCCCGCCGCGATCCGCTCAGCCGCCTCGGACAGAAGCTGCCGGAGTGCCGGCGACCCCGAGCTGCGCTCAACTGCAATCATGCGAAACTTGAGACAGAACCAGCCAAAGAACGGAATGTAAGTCAGCTCACGCTTGAGAACCATTGCCGGGTCGTCCAGCAATGGCAGGATGGCAAAAGTCTCCCACAGGGACTGATGCTTTCCCGCCACCAGTGCCGCCCCGGCGGGAATATTCTCACGGCCCCTGACCTCCATGCGGGTTCCCACCACGATGCGCAGCAGCCAGACGGATGATCTGGCCCAAGTCTGCAAAGCGCGAATGGCCCATTTGCGCGGCAGCAGCAAGAACTCCGAACCAAGCACCAGGAAGAGGGCCAGATTCAGATAAAAAAGAACATTGAAAACCACGGACCGGACGATGATCACAGGGCTTCCCTCAACATGCGGATCAGGGTCATGCGTGAGGTAATCAGGCAGATCAGCGTTGCCACAACAGGAACGGAAAAGATGATCGCATAGCTCCAGGCGGCGGTGCGCGGCGGTGCAAACAATAATCCCCGGCTAGCGTCGGCAATACCGCCCGCCCCCTCCGGCCCCGTCAGGCCCAGCAGAAAAAACGTCAAAACGCCGAGTGCCACCCCAAACAGCCCGGCGGCTGTTCCGGTCTTTACAAAGCGGCCATCGATTTGCCGCGCCACATAACTATCGCGAGCACCAACCAGATGCAGCAATTCGACAACCGGGCGGTTGGCCTGCAACACCGCCCGCGTTGCAAAGATCACCATGGCGATTGCCGACACGCAGATCAGGCCCAGCACGGCAAGCGACAGAACCGACAGCGCCCGCGCCATGCGGGTCAACTCGCTCTGCCAGCGCTGGTGCGTGTCAAGGTTCGCACCCTTGACATCGAGCAGGGAAGTGCGCAGGGCCTCCAGATCGGGTGGTGAAGTTTCGTCGACCACCACGCGGATCAACCTCGGAATGGGCAGGTCGTCGAGATTGCGGCTGCCGAGCCACGGCTCGAGAAGCTTGGCGCCAGCCGAACGGTCCAGAACCTCGATCGACAAAATGCCCGCCGCCGCCGACAGTAGACCCTGTGCCTTCAGCAGCTCCGCCTCGATGTCCGCTCCTTCGACCTCGCGCACCTGAACCGTAACCTCGCGCGCCAACCCGCTGGTCCAGCTATCGACCGCCCGATTGATGAGAATCAGCGCGCCGATTGCCAAGCAAGCCAAATAGCACATCACCGTCATGGTGACGGTCAATGAGCGCAGGACACCCGCATTGGAGGGAATGATCGGTCCCGGCTTTGAAGCAACGCCCCTCATCGCTCGGTCAACTCACCATGTTCAAGATGCAGGACCGGCGCCCGCGTCTGGCGCACCAGTTTGTCGTCGTGGGTGGCGATCAGTACGGTGGTTCCCAGACGGTTCAATTCCACAAACAGATGCAGCAAGCGGTCGGCCAAAGCTGGATCGACATTTCCGGTCGGTTCGTCCGCCACCAGCAATTCCGGCTTGGCAATCACCGCGCGGGCAATTGCCGCGCGCTGTTTCTCACCACCAGACAAGACAGGGGGATAGGCATGAGCCTGATCGGCCAGACCGACCCAGTTCAACAGGTCCATGACGTCAGCACGGTAACGCCGCTCGCGCTGGCCCGCCACGCGCAGCGGCAGGGCAACATTGTCGAAGGTCGTCAGATGATCGAGCAGCCGGAACTCCTGAAACACCACACCGATCCTGCGGCGCAATGCCGGAAGGCGCGAACGCTCGATGGTGGCGACATCCTCGCCGAACAGGTGAATAAGTCCGCGGCTCGGCTTCAGCGCCAGGAAAAGCAGGCGCAGCAACGACGATTTTCCGGCACCTGATGGACCTGTCAGAAAATAGAAATCGCCAGCCCTGATCCGGAAACTCACATCTTTGAGAATTTCCGGGCCAAGGCCATAGCGCAAGCCCACATTTTCCAGCCGGACCACCAGTCACTCCCTGTCGTAGCCCCATTCAGCACGGCACGCGTTAACGCCACATTAACCCTAACGGCTGTTAACCTTGACGATCAAAACCTTGACCCTGCCAACGGGCGCACCTCCACACCCCAAAGAAACGGCAAGCACATGATCATTTCATGTCCCTCCTGCGACGCCCGGTTCGACATGCCGGTGTCGCGTTCGATTCCTGACGGTGCAATGATCAAGTGTTCGGCTTGTGGCCATAGCTGGCTGGAAGCACGGGCCATCGAACTCCCCCCCGTTGCCAAACATGCATTGCCCGCTGTGATCGACCATGGCTTTGAGCCAGACATGGAAATCCGCCGCCTCGTCGAGGCAAACCGCGACGCCGAAGAGGCCTTTGCCATCCGCAGGCGCCAGAAAAACAAGCGCCTGACCGGTTGGGCCGCTCTTGCAGCAGCCGCCGCACTGCCGCTCATCGCGGCCGCCGCATTTCCCGAAGCCATAGTTGCAACCGCACCCGCAACCGTTGCGGCCTACCAGGCAATCGGCAAGCAGGTTAATATCTACGGACTCGATCTGCGGCGGATCGAACTCCAGCATATGGTGGTCGATGGCACCCGGGTGTTGGCCATCAAGGGCGAGATTGCAAACATATCCGGGACCGAAAAACGGATACCGTGGATCCGATTCGGATTGCGCGACACTGGCAACGCCGAAATCTATAATTGGACGCTCGATGCCGGTGCCCGTCCCCTTGGGCCCGGCGAAATCACTAATTTCGTCACCCGCGTCGCTTCGCCGCCAGATACAGCGAAAAACGTCGAAATTCGCTTTGCACACCGCGACGAAATCCAGGCATATAACGGCCTATGAGCGAAATTATCATCGAAGGCCACCGCATCGGCGTCCTGTTCTCGGAAACGGAAATCGCCGCCCGCATTGCCGAGCTCGCCAAGGAAATTGCTGCCCGAAAGCCGGCTCGACTTCTCGTCGTGCCGGTGCTGAAGGGCAGCTTCGTCTTCGCCGCGGATTTAATCCGGGCCATGCACCATGCCGGCCTGTCACCGGAAGTCGACTTCATGATTCTCTCAAGTTATCGCGCCGCCACGCATTCGTCGGGCCAAGTGCAGGTGCTTCGTGACATTGAGTCGGACGTCAAGAGCCGCGATGTCCTGCTGATCGACGACATTCTCGAATCGGGCCGCACTTTGGCTTATGCCAAGGATCTCATCGCGGCGCGCGGTGCCGCCAATGTCATGACCGCCGTGCTTCTCAACAAGCCCGGCCATCTCGCCGCCAACATCGGCGCCGACTTCGAAGGCTTCAAGTGCCCGGATAAATTCGTCGTGGGATATGGCATGGACATGGCACATCAATTCCGGGAATTGCCCTTCGTCGGCCACGTCATCATCTAGCGCAACGCCGCACCCGTCAGAAAGCCACAAGTCGCAAGCGCGGCACCCACCAGAAAGCCGCCCAATACAGCCATTAGAAACCGGTTGCTAGTTTCAAGCTCCCGCACCTTCTGAATTTCAATGAGTGCGCGGAACGCCAGTTCTTCGAGCCGGTCACGCGGCAATTCCTTCAGGGACCATCCGTCTCCAGCTCGCATCGATGCACCATTGCCATTTCGCATGTGAAAGGCAGAGCAAGTTGCGTGCCAGAGGGGCGACAAAACTTTGCATCAGCGAAACAACCAAAGCGATAAGCCGATTGCAACGGCCAACAGGACTAACGTCAGAGCAGCGCCGAAAAGCCGGACGTTACTTTGCTTTACTTTCGGAACGCCGGCATCGGCCAACACAGCCTTGGAGATGTCGTCGAGACTTGGATCGAAACGCCAGATGACATCTTCCTCAAGCGTCGTCCCGATGGACACCACGGAAACCATATGTATCCTCGCCTTGGGGGGCTGCCCGGATGGGACGGGTGGCTTGGGCTTCACGCTCACCCGGCGATCAAAGGCCGAAAGGATGTGGCTCAAGGCCGACCCGGTTGCCCCGTTTGCATTCTCCCCGGCATAGGTGCCGCTGGCCGAATTCAGGAGCAAACGCCTGATCCTCAGCGGATCGGCGACGGACCTTGCCAATCGGACGGTGTCGGAGCCCTCGATCTCCGGCGTGCCATGCGCCGCCATCCGTGCAATCAGCTCAAACCGCTCAAACCGCTGCGCTGGCGGTTCCATCGCCTTCACTTGCTGTCTGGCTTCCTGCCGATCCAGTTGGTGCGAATGTCCTCGCGCTTTACGAAGTTGAGTTGCTGGATCAAGACCTGGCGCACGATGTCAGCCCCCATGCGGGCATTGGCTTCCTGCGCAATCATAGTGGTCAGCGAATCGAGATCGCTGCGCCGCAGGCGCCGGAAGTCGACTTGCTCGTTGGCGTAAATGGCGCGGAAGGCGGCGTCGGTCATAAAGGGTGCCGGCTCAAGCTTCATTTGCGCCAGTTTGGCCTTGTCCGCAGCGAAAGACAGTTGGATGATCACGTAGCCCAAGACTTCGCCACCGCGAACCATCGGCACGCTGGTCATCTCGGTTTTGATTTCCTCGATTTCCATATCGGCGGACGCGCCCTCGATGCCGCCTGCTTCTCCCGCCCCGGTCAAATATCTGGCGGAAAGAACAGCCGCACCCGCCGTCACCATGGCAATCCAGATTCCAACGAGGACCAGTTTAAGCACTAGCTTGTCCGCTGCCTTCGCCCGGCGTGGGAGTAGGTGCCATCGGACTCGGAACGCTTGATGCAGTCAACAATCACGGCGGCGACGTCCTCGAGTGCCGACATATGATTTTTGAGAAGCGCCTCGTTGCGGGCGAGCAGTTCCTTCAAGCCGGAATAGGCATTGGCGACGGATCGCAGCGACAATCTGTCCCGGCAGCACCGTTGCGCGGCCATGAGATCACGAAGCAACTGGTTCTTGCGTTCGGCATATGGTGCGTGAGCAACAATCTTCTGTTTGGCGAGGACGGCATTTTCCTCCTCAACGACTGTCCGCAGTCTTTCGATCACCGCCAAACAGGTGTCCACCGCCGCTGCATCATTCATTGCGTGATTACTCCGCCTACGCCGAATAAGAAGTGATTTGCTGTGCTGCAAAGTAAGGCCATTGCGAGCTGGCTTCGATATAGGGTTGCAAATCACGTGTCGCCGCGGCATGTGAAACCATGGATGCAATTCCAATTCCACCGTGGTCGGCGTAAAGCGACGCGAACTGGTCGGCGGCCATTGACCGCCACATGCTGCCAGCATAGCCCTCGCCAAAGACACCGGACTCGGCCGGGGGCAGAATCGATTCCATCATGTTGCGCAGCATGGCGCTTTCGAAGCCACGAAAGGCATCCGAGTTCGCTGCCTTCGCGGGCGGTTCACCGCCAAGTGCCGCGAGCTTCGCCTCGACACGGGTCAACTTCTCCGGCTCCGCGGCGCCGAGCACCCCCATGATCAGGTCATCACCTGTTGCCTTGCCGCTGGCCGCCAGCGCCTGTTGAAAGGATGGAGCG
Source organism: Aestuariivirga sp. (assembly GCA_046594125.1). Lineage (GTDB taxonomy): Bacteria > Pseudomonadota > Alphaproteobacteria > Rhizobiales > Aestuariivirgaceae > Aestuariivirga. Next base: position 34,356 of record JBKJQD010000323.1, on the reverse strand, counting down.
GGAATACCATCGCTCGCCGAAAGACCGGCCAGTTTGGTTGCCGCTGCTCTGGCCCGGGCCGGCGATGCGGCGCTCATGACCCCCACGAGCAAATCCGATGTAAGTGTGACCGACATTCGATGTCCTCCCAGGGATTCCAGCCTAGTCGACAATCTCTTGCGGCAAACTTGCGAGGCCAACCGACGCTGCTTCGCGTGCCAGGTTTTGCTTGGCTGCGGCTTTAGCGATGCGAACCGACAGTTTGCTGACCAGGTTGCAGCGCACGAAATGGTTCAAGACCTTTGTCTGGCGGACCGCGCATTCCAGAGCTAGCTGATCCGCCTGCCTGCGCAGCTTGGCCAAAGTCTTGACCGCATTGGCCGTCAAAAGATCGTCGAGGGCGGGGCTATAACCGGACAAGGTTTCGACGTCACGGATGGCGGCCAGGGCTAGTTCCCGCGCACCGCGAGTTTCCGCGAGGCGGCGTTCCGCCATCACCTGCAATTGCCCATGGATAACCGCCAGGTTCCGCAATCTCTTGTGGCGCCTACTCAAGGCTGCCCTCCCGCAACCATGACCAATAGGCACCAGCCGCCAGACCAAGCCAATCCGGCGCCACGAGCATCAGGATGAACAGCCCGCCGATCAGGGTGGCGCCCGTTGCGATGAAATAAATCTGAAGCTGCGGCGTGAATTTCCCCGCCAGCCCGATGGCCAGATTGACGAGGATCGAATAGAGCGCAAAGGGAGCAGCCAGTCGCAGGGCCAGAAGTGATGTCTCGGCAAGTGCCGATGTCAGATTGCGCGCCAGCCAGTCCCATTCCAAAGTTGGCCGGGGCGGAATGGCGCTGTAGGAGTCGATGACGGCACGCAACATTTCGATATGGGCGCCGGATGCCAGCAGCAGCATCGTCGTCGACATTGATAACAGGCTGGTGAGCGGTGTCGAACCCTCCGCGTCCTCGAGCGGAATTCCTGGAATGCCAGCCAGCCCGATGACATTGGCGATGAACGTCGCGGCAAATTGCGTGGCGAGAAGGAAACACCGGCCCATCAATCCCAGCAGCACGCCGGTCAGGCTCTCCGTGAGGACGAGCTGAAAAAATCTGGCGTCCGCCAGGGGAAGCAGACTCGATGCAAATAATGCAAGAAGCATCGGCACGACAGCCAGCGATATGGCGATGGCGATGAACAGCCGTATCTGCATGGGTATCCTGGAACTGCTGAAGCCCGGTGCAAACATCAAGCAGCCGCCAACCCGGCAAAATACGAGGCCGGCAACGATCACGGCGTCCTGCAGTGCGGGCATCAGGAAATCGACCCGATAACTTCGATCCTGATGCTGCGGGCGATCTCGATGTGTGACAGGACCGGAAGGTTTGGAAACAGCCGGTCGACGATCATCCGCACATAGGGTCTGGCATCCGGCGCTGTCACGATGACGAAACTTTCACCCTCGTCCATATGGGGCTTGACGATCTTCGATGCTTCCGCGGCGAATTGTTCGATGATGCGCGGATCGATGTCGAATTCAATCACATCGCCCTTGCTGTCGCGCTTCAGGCTCTGAAGGAAAGAAATGTCCCAGCGATTTCCCAGGCGGATGACGCGCAGCACACCTTCCTGGCCGAGATCGCCGCAAATCTGCTGCGACATGCGCATGCGGACGTGTTCGACAATCGCCTCGGGCTTGCGGACATGGGGTGCCACTTCCGCCACCGCCTCAAGGATCAGATGCAAATTTCGGATGGAGACGCGCTCTGACAGCAGCAGTTTCAGAATGGATTGCAGACTCGAGAACGACAGCAGGGATGGGCAGGTTTCATCAAGAAGGCGGCGGTATTCGGGCTCAAGGCGCTCGGTCAGGGACCGCAGGTCCTTGTAGGATAGCAAATGCCCCAAATTGTTGCGGATCACTTCGGACAGATGCGTCAACATCACCGACATGGCGTCGATGGGCTGATAGTCCAGACTGCGAAGTTCCTGTGTGAACATCTCGGGGACCCACATCGCTTCCATGCCGAAAGCCGGCTCGCGTGTGTCGTCTCCGGGCAAGTCCGGCTTGGGGCGGCCGCCGCTGATCACCATGACGTCACCCAAACGCAGCGCGTAAGTGGCGGCCACGGTGCCATGAATTTTCATGCCATAGGATTTGGGTGGCAACGAAATGTCATCGGTGAGCCTGATGTCGGGGATCACGAAGCCATACTGCTGGGCGAATTTGCGCCGCATCTTGGCGACGCGGTGGGCCAACTCGCCATGGGTGACCAGCATGGCCGCCGACAGTTGCCGTCCGAGACAAAGTTCGATCTCGCTGGTTCTCAGCAACTCGCGGACTGAATTGCGATCCTCCTGCTCCTTGACCAGGACTTGTTCACGGCTCTTCGACTCGATCGTGGCTTGCTCCGCGGCGCGGCGCTGAAGAATCATGTAAGATGCTGAACCCATGAGTCCCGATAAGGCCGCGAAGGGCAGGAAGGGCAATCCCGGCATAATGGCCATGAGACCGAGTAGAAGTGCCGCGACCATCAGGGCGCGCGGATAATGCCCGAGCTGGCGCAGCACCGCTTCCTGAGCCTCGCCGCGATTGCCGCCTTTGGAAACCAGAAGACCCGCCGCCAGCGATACGATCAAGGCCGGTATCTGCGTTACCAGTCCGTCGCCGACTGAGAGTTTTGTGTAGACATCCGCAGCCTGCGAGAAGCTCATGTCATGGCGGGTCACGCCGATGATAATGCCGCCGAAAATGTTCACGGCGGTGATGATCATTCCGGCGATGGCATCGCCGCGTACAAATTTTGATGCGCCATCCATGGACCCGAAGAAGGAACTCTCCTGTTCCAGTTCGGAACGGCGGCGCTTGGCTTCCTTGTCGTCGATCAGCCCCGCGGAAAGATCCGCATCAATCGCCATCTGCTTTCCGGGTATGGCGTCCAGCGTGAAGCGGGCGCCTACTTCGGCGATGCGTGTTGCTCCCTTGGTGATCACCAGAAAGTTGATGGTGATGAGAATCAGAAACACGATGACACCGATCATGAAGTCGCCATTCATGACAAAACGCGAGAAACCGCCGACGACATGGCCCGCGGCATTTTCACCGTCGTTGCCATGGGAAAGGATCAGCCTCGTTGTCGCAACATTGAGGGAAAGCCGCAGCAACGTGGCGATCAGCAGAACGGTGGGAAAAGCGGAAAAATCGAGGGGCCGCTGTATCCACAGGGCAACCATCAGGATCAGCACCGAAATGGATATCGAGAAGGCGAGACCGAGATCGAGAAGGAACGGCGGGATGGGCAGGAACAGGACGATGAGAATTGCCACGATGCCGATGGCAAAGCCCACGTCCCTATGGCCGCTCGTGCCAGATGCCGTCTCGGGCGCCACCAGTGAAACTGTCATCACAACTCCTCGCTTACGGAGTTGAGAGTGGCGCGCCGACCTTGTGCGGGAGTGAAACCGGCCTCAGAAGCCCGTTTCGATGCGCGAGAAAACAAGTTCCGTCAGACTGAAGAGCTGCGAGGCAATCATCGGCGCCATCAGGATCATGGCCGCGAAGACAGCTAGCATCTTGGGGACAAAGGTGAGAGTTGCCTCTTGAATTTGCGTCAGTGCCTGAAACAGCGCAATCACGATTCCGACAGCCATCGCGGCGCCAACCGCCGGACCTGAGCAAATGATCACCGACCAGATCGCCGATTGGACTAGCTCCAATGCATCCGTCTCGTTCATGCCGCCGACACGGTGATACCGGTTCCGATAGTGAGACGCCGGCCATCCGCCAGTATCGCGGTTAAACCGGTACTGCCAATCTCGATTGCGGCGACCGTGCCCTTCACCGTGCCATCGGCACTCGAGACCATTTTGCCAATCAACGTGCCCGCCTGACTTCCGGCGGCGACCGCCAGCAGGGAATCGAGTTTGGCGTTGGTCTTGATATTCTGTTCGACGCCCGAGAACGACGCGAGCTGCGACATTGTCTGTGCTGGATCGTTGGGTTGCGTCGGGTCCTGATTCCTCATGGTGGCGATCAGGAGTTTCAGGAACGAGTCGTAGTTCAGAGTAGCCTTCGACGCATCAGACGTCGCGGCAAATGGCGGGGTTGTGCCGGAAGAAGCAGTGGTCACGATCATTGCGCAATCCTCATGTTGCTGATTTCATTGCCGCCGAGGAGTTCGTCCTCAAGACCGAAGACCGATCTGAGCAGTCTCAGGGCATCGAACAGCCGGCCGTCGGTCACTTTCTGGCCCGCCGTCTCGAGTGCCGTCGAAAGCTCCGGAGATTTTACGGCCTGTCCGGCGCGGTGGGCGAGGTGCTTGAACAGCTCGAAGGTCATGCCGGCATTGGCCGGATCGATGAGCATGGTCTGCACGACGAAGTAAAGCTGCCGGAAAGGCGTTTTCGCTTCCTCGGCCTGGATGACGTGGTTTTCGAGAAGAAAGTCGACATCATTCAGGAATTCGAGAGACGTCCGGCGGTCGACGCGGAGTACTGCACCGTTCACGTAAATCTTCTCGCCCTTCTTGAGATGTATCTGCATGCTAAGCTGGCGATAGCCCCCCGCGAATTGTTTCCGACACTTCGATGAGTGCCGCGAAATCTTCCGTCCTGCCAAGGCGGATGTCTTCGGCGCGGCGCAACATCCATATGCCAATGGAAATCAGGCTGGCCTTGAGCGAATCTGGAAGCCCGTTTTCCGGGTTCGCCAGATCCTCGAGCAAGACACCCCATAGGCGATTGACGTAAAGCAGGGCATCGACCGACTCCCGTGAACCCCGTCCGGCATTATGAGCCAGCTTGAGAAGCGCAATACTGCATTCGAATGCCCGGTGCTCGTTCTCACGGATATTGGCCGTCGTCTCTTCGGCAATCTGCTTGTAGATCGATCTATACATACGTTCTTTCTTTCAGTCCGGTGCCTAGATGTATTTGGCGAGACTCAGCCCGCTCAGCCTGCCGGTGATGGTGTAAGAAATTTCAAGCTGGTTCATGAGATCGGTCACCCGCGTTGCCGCCTCGAAGGGGTCAACCGATTCAAGAGATTGAACGGCCTTGGCCAGTGCCGCCGACTTGATGGTCATATGATCGATGGCCTTCTTGAGTTCCGATTGGGCGAGGCCGGCGCGCGATTGTTCCGCCCCAATGTCGATGACGGCATTGCCCAGCAATGACAGCGACTTGTCCGCAATGGCTTCGAAAGCGGCATCTCCGAGCTTGTCTTCTCCCAGGCTCATGGCCATGGTCAGGGCCTGGGCGATACCAGCAAAGCCGCTGTTGCGAGCGCTCACCGATATATCAACGGTGCGGAACGAGCCTGCCCTGGTCAAGACGCCCGTTTCGCTGGCTGTGGTCCAATTTTGCGACCAGCCTGCCGGACTGAAGAGATCGTTGAACGGGCCGTCGAGAAAGGCCTTCATGTCACCGCCCGATATTCCCGAGACGGCGGCATCCGATTGCGTCATCCCAAAGGAAGCAAGGAAGGCGTCATCGACGGTGGCACCTCCGGCATTGTCCGGTATAGGCGGGCTTTGGGAGTTCAGGCCGCCGAAGATATACTGACCTTCATAACTGGTGTTGAGAAGCTCCCTGAGCGATTGCATGGCGGCGGTGGCGGCTTGGCGGGCCAGCGCCTGGCCGTTGGTGGCGGTGCGGGCACCGGTCAGCGTACTCATGAACGAACTGGCGATCTTCGAAATGGAGTCCATCGCGGACTGCGTGAGTTCGGCGCGGATTCCCGCCAGCTTGCCGCCGTCAATCATCTGCTGGAGTTCATCCAGCTCGCCGCGCAGGCCGATGGTGGTGCGTACGCTGGTGCCAAGCGTCAAGCCCATGTCGGAATGCCGGCCCGTCGATACCTCGATCTGGGCGATGCTGAGCCGTGACTGGGCCGACATCACCGTCGAACGCAGAAGGCTGGACATGTTGAGCGTCGAGATACCGTCGGTTCTCATGGCTAGCGAATCGCCTCCATCAGGGAATTCAGCATGCTGTCAATCGCCGCGATAATCTTGGCGGACGCCTGATAGCTTTTCTCCAGGTCGAGGATGGCCGACATCTCCTCATCGATGTTGACGCCGGTCACGCGCGACAGGGCTTCGGCCGACCGGGTTTTTTGCGCGAGGCCGGTCTCGCGGGCCATATTGGCGGATTGCCGCAGGGATTCAATCCAGCCCGCCGAACCGGCGCTGAAGGATTTGATGGTGGCCGAGGTTCCAAGCCTGGCTTCGGACTGAAACGGCAATTGCTCGTCGAAGCTGCCTTGAAGCTGCGTCAGGCGTGACTGGAACGAGGGGGTTGCCGCGGTATTGTAAATGTAGGAAGGGCCGCCGAACCCGCCGTCGCGGAGGAGGGCCGGATTTCCGCCAGTCGCAGGATCGGCAAGTGTGTTGACCCTGATGCGCGACGCCAGTCCGCTGGGCATACCGCTGGACAGCGGAAGAGCGGTGCTTGAACCGTCGGTAAAAAGGCCCGCCACATCGGGCAGTGCCGATGGAGTCCCCTGATCCTTCTCGGCGAACATGGTGATGAGTCCGCGCGCCGTTTCATCCAGTTGCAGCTGGAATGTGTTGCTGATCGTGTCGCGGATTTCCGCCAGCGCCGCCAGTTTGCCGGTGAGGGCGGGCATGGGAGATGGGCCACCGGTGATCTTGACGCCATCGACGTAGACGGCGGCTCCTTGTGTCGTGGCATCGAAAGCCGCGGTTGGTGCGAATTCGACCTTGCGGGCGGTTCCTTCGAACAGCGTCACTCCGCCATCGGTATAGATCGCCAGATCATTGTTGGACCGGGTCGTGGTGCGGATTCCCAATTCTTCGGACAGGGATTTGAGAATCCTGTCTCTCTGATCCAGGCTGTCGGCAAGATCCGACACCGTGCCGCTGCCCCGCACCACGGCATCATTGGCGACCTTGAACTGCCCGAGAAGCGTGTTGATGCGGCCAACCGATGCCGCCATGCCGTCGTCGGCCTGCTGGCGCACGCTCTGCACGGCATCCGAGGCCTCGTTGAGAGCAGTGGACACGGACTTGGCGGCAGTAACGCTGGCGGACGCCAGCAGCGGGCTCGATGGATCGGCCTCGAAGCTTCGGAGACTGACTTGCAGATTGGCAACGTGGGCTGCCACCGACGTGCCGTCCTGGGGATCACTGATCGTCTGGCTGAGGCGCGAAATCGAATCAAGTGCCGCATCCCGGCCCGCTGCCCGGCTGGTGGCCGCAAGAAGCTGGTCGAGGAGCAATTTGTCGGCGCTGCGGCTGAAGGCTGAGATGCCCGCTCCGCCACCGGGCAGGGAAACGATGTCGGCGGTACGGCGCGAATAATTGGTGTCCTGGGCAAAGGCAATGTTGCGGGCCGCGGCAGCCGACTGGGCGGAGGCCACCGAGAGACCGGAGACCGCATAGTTGAGTGCTGAGGAGAGTGTCGCCATCGCAGTTGCTTAGCGCTTGAGGTTCACCAGGACATCCATCAGTTCTGAGCCTGTCTGGAAGACCTTGGAGTTGGCGGTATAGCTGCGCTGGGCATCGATCATCGACGTCAGCTCGCCGGCCAGATCGACGGTGGATTGCTCAAGCGCATTGGAGACGATGCTGCCCAGTCCGCCGGTCTGGGCAAAGCCGATCTGTACGTCACCCGACTCCGAGGAGGCCGCATAGACATTTCCGGCCAGCGGCGACAGCATGTCGGGGCTGGCGACATGGGCCAGTGGAATCCGGTACACGGGGATTCGCGTACCGTTTTCGTAAGTGGCGTAGACCAGGCCATCGCGGGAGACGTCGAGAATGTCGGCGCCGCTTGGAGCGTTGCCATTGGCCTTGGCCGACAGCACAACATAATCGGCGGCAAGCTGCGTCGTCTTGCCGAGGTCGAGGGAAAACGTCCTGCCGCCGGGGATGGCGACATCGATCTTGGCCGGACTTGCCGCCGCAAGTCCTCCGGTGGTTGGATCAAAGGTCAGGGTTTCGGTGGTCAAGGGACCCGATGCGTAGGGAAAGCCGCCGGAGGCCGAGGCGGCACTCTTGTCGTAGGCCGCCACTTCCCATTCGCCGCCGGCGGTTTTTGTAAAGTAAAGGTCGAGGATCACCTGGCCGCCGAGATTGTCATAGGTAACCAGTGACGACTTGGCGGTGAACTGCGCGCCGGCACTATTGCCCGACGGCAAGTCCGCTGCCGCAACTGTTGCGGACGCGGATGGCAGGTTTACGGTAAAGTTGCCGCTGGTTGAAGGTGCCGCCGACAAGGCCAGGCTGTTGAGGTTGACCGGTTCGAGACCGTTGAAGCCATTTACCGTAACGTCGGGCTGGTCGGGGTCGAGGCGATAGCCCATGAGACTGAAGCCCGCGGTATTAACCAGTTCGCCATCGCCATTGGGCACGAAGGAGCCAGAACGCGTCAGATAGGGCGTGCCGTCGATGTCCGAAACCACAAAGAAGCCGTTGCCGCTGATCGCGAAGTCGGTGACCGATGACGTATTGAGCAGGCTTCCCTGAGTCGAGATGTGATTGCGGACATCGGTGAGGACCGATCCGGATTCATAGGAGCCGGGACAATTGGCGAGGAGCAGCGAGGAAAATTCACAGGACGCACTCTTGTAGCCCGTGGTGTTCACATTCGCCACGTTGTCGGCCACCGACGCCAGCCTTTGCGCCTGGGCGTTCATTCCCGATACGCTGGTGCGCATCAATCCATAGAGACTCATGGACACTTCTCCCCTGCGATCATCTGTCCATTGTCATCAACTTAGCTTGTGCCGGACTGACAAAGAATTACTTGCAAAACTGCCGTGCTTCCGCCGTCCATCCGCCGAAGCCGCTGGCCACGAGGTTGCGGATCACCGCACAGATGTAACGCTTCTGGGCCGGGTTGTTGTTTGGACCCGCGTGGTAGCGGGCAACGGCCATTGTCCAGCTGCCCTCCCTGGCCCGCAGGCTGCGCAGGAAAACCGCCGCATAGGTCACGTTGGCGGCGGGATCGAGCATGGCGCGCGGCGAGGAAAACTTGCGGCCATGATAGTGGTGATTGATCTGCATGCAGCCGAGGTCGATCAATTTGGCGCCGCTCTTGCGGGCCTTGGCGAAGACGGCCAGCGCATCGTCGGCACTTTCGGTGATGACGGTGCGGCCTTCGATGTTCAGAGCGTAGGGATGAAGCGATCCTTTCCTGCCGGTCTCGGTCATGCCGACCGCGTAGAGAACGCCGAGCGGCACATTCTGGTCGCGCGCTACCCTGGTCATTTCCCTCTCGCAGAGGAGGGCGCCGCCTGCCGCCCTGGCCGCGCCACCGTCATACAACGCGGCCAGCAAGGCTGTTCCGAGAAGCATCAACGCCTTCAGTCCGCTGGTTCGCATGTTTGACCTGCAAGTTGTGATTGGGTTTGTCCGGCTGACGGTCCGGCGCCGCGCCGCCGCCGAATGACTCTCGACCGGCCGTCGCCTGATCGTAACGCGGTTTGCCAGTTTCGACAGCGCCATCGCGTAAGACGACGGTGACGCCGTCTGGCGGCAGGGCCAGGCCGTGCTCGCGCAATACGGAATTCAGAATATCCTTGTGATCACCGATTGCCGCAACCGCAGCGGCGGTATCCACTTCGATGCGGACCGCCAATTCCTTGCCGCGCATGCGCATGGTGAGATCGACGTCACCCAGTCCCTGCGGCGAGAGGCTCATACGCAGACTCTTGAACGCCGATTTTTCCGGGATGGCGCCGAGCGAACGGAGCAGATGATCGAGAACTTGCCGCGCCGGAGAGTTGGGGCTGGAGATTGAAACCAGCTGCGGCAATCCGGAAGTAATCGGAACTTCTGTCAGCTGAAGTTGTGCTCCGTCATCGCGTGGCCGCACGCTTTCGGTGCCTGGGTCATGGGTCCGTCTTTCGCCACTGTTTCGAGGCTTAACGATTTCGAGTGAGGCGTCCCGTGGGCTTGCTGCCGCGTCATTCTGGATTTCCGGCGGCAATTCCGTTCCTTTGACATCGACGTGCCAGGAATGCGGCTTCATGCCGGGATGTATCTCCGGTTCCTTGCCGTCATCCATTGCTTGGTCATTGGTCTTGAGTGGAGCCGTGACGATTGTCATGATCCTTACTTCGAGCAGGGCGCTTGCCGTCAGGCTCAATGCGGCGCTGTCAGTTGCCGGAGTTTGTTTTTCATCGTCTGACTCTTCTGGCGGCGGCAATTCGCCACTCTTCAGCTGCGACTCGAAATCGGTGGATGGGTTCGAAGACACATCCTTTGGACTTTGTGCGGCATGCCGGGCCGGAAGCGGTCCCGCATGAACCATGCTACTTGGCAAGGTGCCGCTCATTGGGTGATCGTCTTCAGGGTTGCATCGGCATTGGCCAATGCCGTGGCGGCGCGCTTCGCCAGCGCATCAGGCTCGGGGACTTGGGGACTGGTTTCAACATCCGTGCCCGGCTGCCTGATGCGATCCGCTACCGCCAGTGCGGCGCGCAGAAGCAGCCGGTCGTGCTGTTGCAAACGCTTGGCGTCGATGCCACGCAGTCGTTCCAGCGCCCGGTCATAATCCGGTCCGGCGATGTCAGGCAGAGCATCGTGCAGTGTGGCGGTGAGTTCCTCGAAACTCCCGCTTGCCGAAAGCCGCAAGGCGCGTTTCGCCGCATATTGGGCCAGCGTCAGCAGGTTGGCGGCCGTGGCCGTCCGCGACATGTGCAGGTAGACCATCATCCGCCGGCCTTGCGGGAGATTGGACAGTGCCGTGTCGAGCAGCGCCAGATTGACATGATGGTTCGCGCGCTCCAGAGTCACCACATGTCCCGCCAGCGATTGCGCAAACTCCGGCGCATAGAGTGAATTGGGAAAGCGGCGCAGATAACGTGACGTCCGTTGGCAGAAGACATCGGGTAATCCGGCAGCCGCCGCCGTGGCTGCCGATCTCCGCAGGGCTGACTCTTCGACCAGCGTTCCGGGCATCGCGGCAATGGCAATCGACAGGAGTTCCAGTTTGCGTGGTTCCGCATCGGCCAGAGACATGGCCTCGATCAAGGCAACACGGCCCCCGATTTCGCCGGAAAGCTTCAGCGGATCAATGCCCGACAAATCCTTTTCGGCTTCCGCCTTTCGGCCGTGCATGAAATGCGCCGAGCCCGCCAGAAGTTTCCTGTCGGCATCGGTCAAGCCCTCGGCTTTCGAGAAGGTCTCGGCGAAGTCAGGATTGCCGCCGCTCAGCACATAACTTACCACGGCTGTGACATTCTTCGTAACAGGTTCAAACTTGCCGGCCTCCTTGGCATAGCTCTTGTTGATCTGGCCGAGAAGCTGCCGCTGCAGATCAACGGCATTGCCATGACCCGCGGCGGTGGCGTCCTGCAAGGACATCAGTAAGGCGACATCACCAGAGAAACGTTTGGCCGCATCATCGGCGGCTGCTCCTCCAATGGTCAGCAAGCTTGCGGCAAGTGCCAGGACCAGCCTCACGGCCTCGCCTCGAGCAGGATGTCGACGCGGCGGTTTTCGGCTGCGTCCGGATCATCGGGGACACTCGGCTCGCGGTCCGCCAGCCCTTCGACACGATGAATGCGTGCGTCGTCGAGACCACCTCTCGTCAGCATATACTGGGCCATGTGGGCGCGTGCCGTGGAAAGCTGCCAATTGTCGTACTTTTTGTTCTTGTAAGGCCTGGAGTCGGTATGCCCGCGGATGATGATCTTGCCAGGATGATCATTCAGGACGCCCGCAATGGCATTGACGAGTTCAATCAACTGCGCTTCGGGCTCGGCTGAGCCGGTCTTGAACATTCCAAAGAGGTGCTTGTCCGTGAGGCTGATGAGAATGCCTTCGCCGGTGGCGCGAATGTCGAGCGCCGGTGAAAGATCATCCAGCGGCCTGCCCAGCCGTTGCAGTACTTCCTTCTCGATTTCAGCCGCATCCTCAGCACGGATGGTGCTAGACGGCTGATCGGCGGCGAGGCTCTTGCTTGCTTCGACCGGTGATTCCTTGGCATACGCAATGGACGGTCTATCCGGTTGATCCGCCGGTTGCGCGGGGCCGTGCTTTTTATCCTCTTCCGGTTTCGGTGCTGCTTCAGATGATGGAGCAACAGGCGGCGGGCTGGCTTCAGCGGGCTTTGGCTCGGGAACGGAATCCCACGACTTGGGATCGAATGGGTCACCTATTCCCGCCGCGGCATCTGCTGCTGGCGCGCCAGCGGAACTGCCGCCGTCCGATAGCGGTTCCGCAGCGCCGCCCGAAACGTTGGCCACAATACGGTTCAAGGTTTCCTGGGGAGCCGCCAGAAGTTTCTCCTCCTGCTTCTGCTGCTCTCCGCCTTCCGCCGATTTTTGTTCCGCTGACTTCAACGTTTCCTTCGGAACCGTCAGGCCTTTCTTGCCGGTCGATGAATCGGTCAGCTTGATTGGATTGAAGTAACTTGCAACCTGGGCGCGGGTGGCCTCGTTAGATGCGTTGATCAACCACATGACCAGGAAGAAGGCCATCATCGCGGTCACAAAATCGGCATAAGCGATCTTCCAGGCACCGCCCTTCACGGGGGCCCCGTCGTCGGCGGCCCGGCGCCGGATGATAACGATTTCCGTCCTGGCATCGGCAGCGGCATCACTCATCGGCGGCTTCCCTCAACCCGGCGAGCCAGCGTCCGATTGCCGTTTCAAAACCGCCGCCCGGGGATTCGGCAAGTAACTCCAGCGAATCCGGGGCGAAGATGTCAATCGGGCGCTCCTCCGGCTGCATCAGGGCACGCAAGCTGGCGTGAAATTTCGCGGGTGCCGACAACCGCACGATCTCCGGCTTGCGTTGCCGCAGGTGTTCTTCAAGCGTGGCATGGAACTCACTGACGGCTTGAGCCGCGATTCGCGCCGCGAGGAATTCCACCAGAATGGTGGCGAGCCTTTGCTCGATCACGCCGGTCAGGCATTCAAGCTTTTTATCGACACTCGCCAAAGTCGACGCCGCCTCACATTCGAGCCACAGGCGCCGCTCCTCCCCGGCAGCTCGATGCAAATCTTCCCTTTCCCGGGCCAACGCCGTCGCATACTCGCTGGCCGCCGCGAGTTGCCCATTGCGGACTCCATTCCGGTAACTTTCGTCAAGCTGGTCCTCAAGGGATGCCGTGGTTGAGTCCATGTCCCGGCAAGCAGCAACGATCACGCGCGTCTGGCCCCCCAGCGCATCCTGTCCGGTCAGCCAGTCCGCGAATGTCATCATGCCGTGCTGCCCGCTGGTTCAACCAGCCATTGCCGCAAGACCTCGGCTGCCCGGAGCGGATCGAGTTCAACAATTTTCACCAGCCGGTCACGCGGACCGCGCGAGGCTTGCCGCACGAGATCATCCAGTAACGGGTCCGCGCCCGCCGCGAATTGTGGAGCTGCAAGCCCCGGTACGTTACCGTGACCCGCGGCGATCATGGGTGCCGCCGAACCAGCGTAATCAGTCCCGCCGGACGCGGAAGAGCCGGACAACAAAGCGCCGTTGGGAATGATGTACTTAAGGGCGGGGCGAAGGCCAAGGAATATGACGAGAAGTGTCACTGTGATGAGGGCGATGGCGTTAACGAAGACCCCCATCTGGCCGAGAAGCCGCTCCGCCATGCTGCTGCCAGTTTCCGGCGTCAGCACCTCAGCCTGATCGACAAAATCCACCGCCGTTACTTGGATCATGTCGCCGCGGCTGTCGTTCAGGCCGGCCGCCGAACGTACCAGTTGCTCGATCTCGGCAATCTGGGCGGCGGCGGCTTCGGGCGTGGCGCTGGCGCCGAGCGCTTTCATGACCTGAAGCCGGTTGACCACCACGGCAATGGAGATCCTGTCGATGCCATAACCTTCCGAGGTGGTGGCAATGGACTTGGAATTGATCTCGTAGTTGGTCAAATCCTCGCGGCGATCTTTCTTTTCCTTGGAGCTGTCGCCGGAGGGTTTGGCGCCATCTTCCTGCGGTACATTCTGGTCGACCGATACGGGCTGCGCGAGGTTGGCATTCTCGGCCTGCCCGCTTTCCTTGATTGAGCGCACTGAACGCTCGACGCGGGAATTCGGATCGAAAGCCATTTCATTGGTCTGGCGGCGGTCGGCATTCAGTTTGGCCGTCACGCTGGTGCGGAAATTGTCGGGACCTAGATAAGGAGCGAGTGTTCGCGAAATTCTCTGCTCGATGTCGTCCGACATTGCCCGTTCGAGTCCGATCAATTTTTCGGGCGCCGCCGACAGGGAATCATCCGACGAAGAAAGCAGTTTGCCGTCGGTGCTCATGACGGTCACCTGATCAGCCGTCAATCCGGGGATTGCCGCCGCCACGAGATGGCGGATCGCATTGGCCGAGGATTGCAGATCGTTACCATCGCTTCGAATCATCACCGAAGCGGTGGCCAGCTCCTTGCCACTCCGGAAACTTCCTTCATTGCGCAGCGCCAGATGCACGCGGGCGGCCTTGACACCGTCGATCAGCTGGATCGATCTGGCGAGCTCACCTTCGAGCGCCCGTACACGGGTGACCTGCTGCATGAAGGAGGTCAGGCCCAGTGAACCAAGTTTGTCGAAAAGTTCATAACCGGAACTGTCACTTTTCGGCAGGCCCTTTTGCGCGAGGATCATGCGCGCCTTGGCCGTCTCGCCGTAGTTGACCAGCACCGCATCGCTGCTGGCGCTGACATCGAAGGCAATTCCCGCTTCATTGAGGGCAGCGCCAATCCGTGATACGTCCTGCGCATCGAGCCCGGAATAAAGAACTTCGCGGTCAGGCCTGCTCAGGACATAACCGCTGATGCCGACCAGAACGAAAACTGTCAGACCGGCGGCGGCCAGAGCGATCAATCGCCTGGCGCCCAGTGCGATCAGTCCGGCCCCGAGTCTCTGCAGGAATTCGATCACCGGCACACCACACTCTCCTCGTCATCACTGCTGTCGCCGGCCCGACAGTGAAAGACCAAACTTGCGCGGGCTTTGCAGCGGCGGAGCGGAAATCCTCCTCAGCCACTATTGTCTGAAGAGTGAGAGAATGCTCTGGCTGGCCTGGTTAGCGATGCTCAAAGACTGGACGCCGAGTTGCTGCTGAACCTGCAAGGCCTGCAGACGCGTTGACTCCTCGTTCATGTCGGCATCGACCAGCGTGCCGATGCCGCGGGTGATCGCATCCATCAGGGTATGGACGAAATCCTGCTGAAGAGTGACCCGCTGCTTGACAGCGCCGAGATTGGCGGCCGACGTGGTCATGCTGCCGATGGCGGTATCGACCCAGGTGATCATCTGCTCAAGGTCGGCCAAATCATTGTCGCTATTGGTCAAGGTTGAAATATCGAGCGTTGCAACGGAATAAGTCACACCGCCATTGGTGGTGGTGTCTTCGCTGTCGAGGATGCCGGACTTGTCGGCGCTATCGTAAAGCTTGAGGGCGCCGATATCGACGCTGATCGTGCCAATCGTGATATTGCCACCTGTTCTGGAGAACGAGGCGACAATCGATTTTTCCGGGTTGTAGCCGGTTGCTGACGAGTCAACCGAGATCCAATTCTCGCTGCTGAACACCGATGTATTGCCGATGCTTTCAAGCTGCAATTGCAGCTGGGTGACTTCCGATTGAATCTTGTCGCGGTCGACGCCCGGCTGGCGCGCCGCCACCAGCTTGTTCTTGATGGCCTTGGCCGCCTCGATGGCGCTGTTGGTTCCGGTATAGGCGACATCAATGGTCGCTGCTCCCAGGCCCAATGCATCCTTGACCGTCGACAGCGCGCCATTGTCCGAACGCATGGTGGTGGCAATCGACCAGTAGGCGGCGTTATCCTCGGCACTGCCCACCCGGTAGCCCGTCGATATGCGGGTCTGCACCTGATTGAGACTCTTGTTGGTGGCCGTCAGGCTTTGCAACGCCGTCATCGCCGAGGCGTTGGTCATGATACTGGCCATGTGAGACTGTCCCTGCTGGAATTTGAGAAAGGGGACATTCCGGGCCGAAACCGGCACGATGTGCAGGCATCATACCCAGGCGGGAAATCCGCCTCACATCGTGCCTGTGTTATATCGAGACTATGGTTAGCAAGTGGTTAATGCAGCGTGGCAGACTGGTACAGCTGATCAATGCGATGGCCGGGAGCGCTCTCCCGGCCAGCATCGTGAACTAACGGAAGAGTGACAGGATGCTCTGCGAGTTCTGGTTGGCGATGCTGAGCGCCTGAACACCCAACTGTTGTTGCACCTGCAAGGCCTGAAGCCTGGTTGACTCTTCATTCATGTCGGCATCCACGAGCGTGCCGATGCCCCTGTCGATGGCGTACATCAGCGAACTGACAAAGTCCTTCTGCAGGCCGGTGCGCTGCTTCACGGCACCAAGGTTGCTTGCCGCCGTGGTCATCGAGCCGATGGCCGTGTCCACCGAGGAAATCATCTGTTCCAAGTCCTGCAGGTCATTGTTGGTGTCGGTGAGACCCGAAATATTGAGCGAAGTCACCGAGTAAACCACGCCGCCGTTGGCGGTGGTGTCCTGGGAATCGAGAATGCCGCTCTGATCCGCCGAATCAAAGAGCTCGGTCGCGGTCAGATCAACCGCGATCGTGCCGATCGAGATGGCGCCGCCGCTCCTGGAGAAAGACGCGACAATGGTCTTGGTCGCGTTGTAGGCGGCATCGCCGGAGTTAACCGAGAGCCAGTTCTCGCCGCTGAAAACCGATGAATCGCCAATACTCTTCAACTGGTTCTGGAGTTCGGAAATCTCGGATTGCACCTTGCCGCGGTCGATGCCCGGCTGGCGGGCGGCCACCAGTTTGTTTTTGATCGTCTTGGCCACTTCGATCGCGCTGTTGATGCCGGTATAGGCGACGTCAATCGTCGCGCCGCCAAGTCCCAGCGCATCCTTTACCGTCGAGAGTGCGCCATTGTCCGAGCGCATGGTGGTGGCGATTGACCAATAGGCGGCATTGTCCTCGGCACTGCTCACGCGGTAGCCTGTTGAGATGCGGCTTTGGGTGGTGGCGAGCGCCTTGTTGGTCATGTTCAGGCTCTGCAATGCGGTCATTGCCGAGACGTTGGTCATAATGCTGGCCATAAGGACAGTCCCTTTGATACTGTAACTCACAAATTGGGGACATGCCGGGCGCGGCCGGAACAACGGGGGGCATCATGCCTGGAGGAATTGAATTCCTCTCCGTCTGACGCCAAACATAGGCGCGAGATGCTACCGTGCCGTTAAGGGATTCGGTTAACCGGATGCAAATGATTTGAGCAGGCTGCCCGCCAGAAGGTGCCAGCCGTCGATCAGCACAAAGAACAAAACCTTGAACGGCAGGGAAATGACGGTTGGCGGCAGCATCATCATGCCCATCGACATGGTGAGGGTGGCGACAATCAGATCGATGATCAGGAAGGGCAGCGCAATCAAGAACCCAATCTCGAAGCCGCGGCGCAATTCGGAAATCATGAAGGCCGGAACGAGTATGCGCAAATCGACCGGACCCTCGGCGGAAATCTTCAAGGATTTCTCCCGTGCAATATCTTCGAACAGTGCCAGATCCTTGGGGCGGACATTGACCGCCATGAAATCGCGGAACGGCCCGGTCATTTTCTGATAGGCCTCCTGCTCGGTGATCTGGTTCTTCATCAGCGGGTCGAGGCCTTCGCTCCACGCCTTGTCGAAGGTCGGCGCCATCACAAAGAAAGTTAGAAAAAGCGACAGCGAAATGAGAACCAGATTAGCGGGTGTGCTTTGCAGGCCCAGTCCCGATCTCAAGAATGAAAAGGCGATGACGAAACGGGTAAAACTCGTCACCATGATCAGCAGGCCTGGCGCAACTGAAAGTATGGTGAGCAACAGAACATACTGCACGATGCGCCCAGACACCGTGGGATCGCTCGAAGGCAGCAGTGGACCGATATCAATCGCCTGCGCCAAGGCGGTACTGCCGCCCCAAAAAACCAGAATTGCCAGTGCGACAGCAAGTCTCATTCGACCACCAAAGCGTGAATTAACACTTCGCAGACCTGTCCTCGCGACATGGTAGACACAACGTCGTTCATGTCTTCGCGCAGGTGAAGCAGCCCGCTCGGCCCCTCGATCTGCGCCAGCTTCACGGTGCGCAAATAGGCCAGCAAGTGCGCTCCGGCCTGTTCGACGAGAATCTCGGGCTTGTCCTCCGTCTCGGCCAGAACGAGCATCGAACCTTCGATGCGGATCCAGACGCCTTTCGGTTCGGCGAGGCTGGTGAGAACCGGTGGAAAAGGCATCACTTTCATTTGCGAAGTCTCGGCCGGTGCGGCCACCTCGGCCTCGCCTTCGCCAGCAGGTTTGCTGCCCTCGTGGCCGGAATTTCCTTCGGCGGCAGGTGGTGGCGGTTTGGCTGGCATTGCCGCCACTGGAAACTCCAGCATTGAACCAGCGGCGAGACCCGCACCCATGGCGGCCAGCGTCAGCAACAGGATAACCACGATCATCAGCAGCGGCGATGACCCACCGGCCTTCCCGGTCTTGTCGGATGCCATGTCCCGTCATCCTCCCCGCTAGAATGGCGAAACCCGGTCCCAGAGCTGATGCGCCCAGCCCGGCTGCTGCATTTCGGTGATGCGCCCCCTGCCGCCATAGGAGATGCGGGCCTCGGCGATCTTCTCGTAGGATATGGTGTTGTCAGGCATGATGTCGCCAGGCCGGATGATGCCCGCCACCTGGAGGTTGCGCTGCTCGAAATTGACCAGAACTTCCTGGTTGCCTTCGATCATCAGATAGCCGTTGGGCAGGACGCCCGTCACCACCGCCGCCACCGACAAGTCGATGCGCTCGGAGCGCGACGTCGATCCCTGGCCCGACGCACTGGTGTTGGAATTGACATCGCCCTTGCCGTTGACGTCGGCGCCGACGACGCCCATGAGGTCATAAGTAAAACCCAAATTGGCATCGGCTGCTGCCTTGCGGCTGCGGTTGCTTGTGTTGTTGAGCGAGGCTTTGTCGTTAATGGCGATCTTGATGGTGATCAGGTCGCCGGTCTTGCGGGCCCGCACATCGCGGAAGAAATCGCCATTGCCGCCCACCCAGGAATCGTTGGGCGAGCCGAAGGCGGGAATTTCGGCGACCCGGGCCGCCGCATCGGATGTGGCGAGACGCGCACCGACGGGGGAAAGAGCTGGCGCACCGCCCAGTGTCTCAATGTCAGGCGCGCAGCCGGCGATGAGGACTGGCACGGCCAATAAAGCAAACAAACGGCTCATTATGTTCCCCGTCCGGGTTTCTGGTCCTGCAGGGCGGCGGCGATGGCTTTCACCAGCACGGCCGCCTTGGCGGGTTCCATCACGGTCAGTACGGCGCTGGCATCGCGTGGCTTGAGCTGGCGCAAAATCGACACCGCGGTTTTGACGTCGATTTCGCCAAGCAGAATGGCGGCGGCTTCGGCATCCATCTTGGCGTAAATATCGACGAGGCCCTGGTTGGCCGCCAGCAGCATGGCGCGTTGTGTCTCGACCCAGCCCTGGACTTCGAGACGCTTCTTTTCGAGTTCGCCGATCTTGGCGGTCACGTCGTCACGCAGCTTGTCGAGATTGGCCGCCAGCCAAGCAGTTCGTGCCTCAGCCGCCTTGTCGGCGAAGTCCAGGCAAAACTCCTGGATCGCCGCCGTCTCGTCGGCTAGCGGTGCAGCGTCTCCGGCCATCGCATGGCTCAACCAGAACAACTGCGTCAACAAGGCCAGTGAACAAATACCCGCTCGCATCTATTGCACCACCAGTTCGGCCTGCAAGGCGCCTGCTGTCTTGATCGCCTGAAGAATGGCGATGATGCCGGTAGGCTTCAGTCCCATGCGGTTCAGGCCGCGCACCAGACGGTCAAGCGAGGGTCCGGCCAGAACGGCAATCTGGCCGCCGGGCTCAAGTGTGTCGATGGTCGTCGAAGGTTCAATGGCAGTCACGCCGTTTGAATCGGGCTGCGGTTGCGACACCTTTGGCGTCTCGGTGATTGTCACCGTCAAGCTGCCATGACTGACAGCGACGGTCGATACCGTGACGGCGCTGCCGATGACGATCGTGCCGGTGCGTTCGTCAACCACCACACGGGCGGGCGTGTCGGCCTCGACCTGCAACTCGCCGATTGCCGCCAGCAGGCGTGATGCCGAAATGGCAAGGGGCCGCCTGATGCCGACGGTGCGCAAATCCTTCTGGACGGCGATCTCCTCGCCGAACTTGCTCTTGGAGTAGGCGTTCACGGCATCGGCGATGCGCGCTGCCGTGGCGAAGTCCGGATTGCGGATTTGCAAGGCAATCTGCGATGCGCTGTTGAAATCGGCGGTCAGCTCGCGCTCGATCAAAGCGCCGTTGGCGATGCGTCCGCTGGTGGGAACACCTTGCGTGATACTTTGGGCCTGGCCGCTGGCGGTGAAGCCGCTGATTGAAACTGGACCCTGGGCCACGGCGTAAGCGCGGCCGTCGGCACCCGAGAGGGGCGTCAGGACCAGCGTGCCACCCGACAGGGATGCGGCATCGCCCAGGGATGCGACATTGACATCGATGCGTTCGCCAGCCGTGATGAAGGCCGGCAGTATGGCCGTGACGATGACCGCCGCGATGTTCTTCGACTTGATGGAATCGGGCGGCACGCCGACGCCCAGCTTCTGCAACATCGAGCGCGCCGATTGCTCCGTAAACGGAGCATTTCTCAGACTGTCACCGGTTCCCGCCAGGCCGATCACCAGCCCGTAACCCACGAGCTGGTTGTCGCGGATGCCCTGGACATTGGTGATGTCCTTCAGCCGCGACGCGGCAGCGGCGGAACAGGCGGTGGCCGCCAGCAGGCAGGCGATGAGAAGTCCCCTCACGGCAGATTGATCCGCAATGTGCCGTCGGCCTGAACCACGGCCTGAACCACCAGTCCTGTTTCGGCATTGCGGGCCTGGATCGTCTGGCCCGCTTCCGCCGTTTGCAACGGCACCAGACTGCCGGTGATCACCAACCCGTCCTCGGCATAGGTGGCAAACGCCGGCTTGCCCTGCTTCACTGATTCAGCGTTGCGCACGGCGGTAAGGACGATTGGGCGTCCGGCAATCAAGGTGCGCCGGGCGAATTTCCCCTCGAGCTGTCCCTCGCTGATGACATAGCTTGCCTCGGAACCCACGGGCATCCTGAATTTTTTCGCGGTGAGAACGGCCATGGTGATTGCGTCGCCCGGATAGAGCGTGACCTGCGGTACCGGGAGCATGCGAACGGCCGGCTGCTCCGCCATGGCTGTCGAAGCCAGAAACATCACGGCGGTGAAACGCAAAATCATCATCGCTATCTGATGCCCTTGCTGACGACGCCCGCCATGTCGTCCGCCGCCTGAATTACTTTCGAGTTCATTTCATAGGCGCGCTGCGCGGAAATCAGGTCGGTGATCTCCTTGACCGGATCGACGTTCGAACCTTCAAGATAACCTTGCGCCACGGTTCCGAAGGACGGGTCACCGGGCAGTCCGGCCGCGGCGGCGCCTGAAGATTGAGAAGCCTGATAGAGATTGCCACCCAGGGCATTGAGGCCCGCTGGATTGGGAAAATTCGCAAGGTTGATCTGTCCGATTGATGTCAGGTCCGCTTGGCCCAGCGTATGCGCGAAGACTTCGCCGGTCTGGTTGATGTTGATATCGGTAGTGCCTGCTGGAACGGTGACGGCCGGCTCGAGAAGATAGCCATCGGCGGTGACGATCTGCCCGGCGGCGTTGGTGTTGAAGGCGCCGGCCCTGGTGTAGAGCGTCTCGCCATTGGCGCCGGCAATCTGGAACCAGCCCGAGCCATTGATGGCGATATCGAGTTTATTGCCGGTGTTGGCCAGCGGACCCTGAGTATTGAGCGACCGGATGGCTGCCAGCCGCACGCCGAGGCCCAGTTGCGCGCCCTCGGGGATCGCCGCCTCGCCGCCGCGATTGGGTACGCCGTGAATGCGTTCCATCTGATAGAGCAGATCGGTGAACTCGGCGCGCGACTGCTTGAAGCCGGTCGTGTTGATATTGGCGATGTTGTTGGCGATGACTTCAACATTGGTTTGCTGTGCGGCCATGCCGGTCGCCGCGATCGAAAGAGCCCGCATTACTCCACTCCCTAAATTTGCATGCGATTGATTTCGAGATAGGCACCGACCAGCTTGTCACGGACAGCGATGGCCGCCTGCAAGGTACGCTCGGCGGCGAGCACCTGTTCGACGACGCGCTGCGGCGACATCTGCCCCTGGATACCGGCGATGCCCGCCGCTTCGCCTTGGCGCAATGTATCGACGGCCGAACCGACAACGCTTGCCAAAGTTGAACTGAAATTACCCGCGGCGGGCTGGACGTCCTGTGTCCTGCCGAAGCTGGCAGGCGCGGGAGCCAGCGCCGACAGGGCGCCTCCGATGCGATCAATCATCACTGGCTCCGCAGCATGTCGATGGTCATCGAAATCATGTCGCGGGCCTGCTTGATGACCTGCAGATTGGCTTCGTAGGAGCGATTGGCCTGGCGCATGTCAGCCATCTCGACGATCATGTTCACGTTGGGCAGCTTGACGTAACCCTTGGCGTCAGCGGCGGGGTGGCCTGGACTGAACTCCAGCCGGAACGGCGATGGATCGGCAATGGTCTTGTCGACTTTCACCAGCGGTGTATCGGTGAGCCGGTCCAGCTCGGTGATGAAAGCCACGGTCTTGCGCCGGTAGGGATCGGAACCCGCGGTGCGGCCAGCCGATTCCATGTTGGCCAGGTTTTCGGATACGACGCGCAGGCGCATGCTCTGGGCCTCAAGGCCGGAACCGGCAATCTTCATGGCGGCGGACAGGGGATCGAGCATGGTCAGACCTTCAGGCTCGACATGATCATGCGGTGGAAGGTGCGTGTCAGCCCGCTGTCGAGGCTCATCATGCGGCTGGTTTCGCCGGCCTTGATCAATTCATTTTCGAGGGTCACGTCGTTGCCGGAATAGGACCGGTCCCAGCCGCCGCCATTGGTCAGCACGGAATTTTGTAATTCCTCAGGCGCTGATTGCAGGTGGGCGGCATTCGTCGCGGCGAGACTTAAGGGAGAAGCGGCCATGGCGTCCTCGAAGCCCGTGACTTCGCGTGAGCGGTAACCGGGCGTGTTGGCATTGGCGATGTTCGAAGCGGTGACCTCCTGGCGGAGCGCCAGCCACTGCATGTGGCGCGAAGCGACATCGAATATCTGCATGACAACACCTCCTCACCGCCGGGCCTTGGATGAAACTACCGCGTCAAGCTTGTCCAGGGCTGGCGATTGCCGTCAGCGGACAAGCGGCGTGCCCGATGGATAAAGGCGCCGAAGTTCAAGGAAGTGGATGATTTCGGCAACTGCCTTGTAGAATTCGGCGGGAATCGTTTCGTCAATTTCAACCTTCTCGTAAAGCGCCCGGGCAAGCGGCCGGTTCTCGACCAGTGGAATTTCGTGTTCGGTTGCGGTGTCGCGGATGCGCTGAGCCAGGAAATCAACACCCTTGGCCACGACAATCGGCGCACCGCCGTCTTCGCGCCGGTAGCGCAGGGCCACCGCGAAATGGGTGGGATTGGTGATGACCATGGTGGCCGTCGGCAGCTTGGCGAACATCTGCTTTGAGTTGCGCTGCCTGGCAATGCTGCGGATGCGGGCCTTGATGTGTGGATCGCCCTCCGACTGGCGGAACTCCTCCTTCATCTCCTGGCGCGTCATGCGCAGGCTGCGGCGCCATTTCAGCCGCGACCAGGTGATGTCGAACAGCGCCAGCAGAAGCGCGATGATGCACAGGACGGCGAGGATTTTTACCACCATGCCCAGCAAGATGGCGGGCAGTGCCGAGGGTTCGGTCCGCAGTGCCCCGAGAATCGCATCCGCCTCGGATCGCATCATCAGCCAGGCGGTGACGAGGACGGCGGCCGACTTGACCACGGTCTTCAGAAACTCGACGGCACCCGTCACGCTGAACAGCCGGTTCCAGCCCGCTGCCGGGGAAATGCGCGACCATTTCGGTGTGATGCGGTCGGGCGCGGCCTGGGGTACGTTTTGCAGCAGCGACGCGGCGATGCCACCACCGGCGATCACGGCGGCAACGGCAAGAGCCACCGCACCGGTTTTAAAAATCGCGCCATGCAAGAGCAGTGTGGCGCCCTCCTGGCTTTCAAGACGGATAAGCCCGGCGTTCTCGAGCAACACCGCAAGTGTCGTCACGATGCTCGACGTGGCCCACGGTATCATAATCTGGCAGGCCAGAAGAATGGCCAGCAATGTGCTAAGTGTCACCGGCTCGCGCGAGAAGGGAACATTGCCTTTCTCGATGGCGTCCGACAGCTTGCGCTCTGTTGGCTCCTCGGTGCGGCTCTCCTGGTCGTCATTGCCGGCCACTTAGCCGGCCGCTTCCGGCAGCGCCAGTTCACCACGGCCCGCCATGGCCAGAACCGTGTCGGCGACGGCCCGCCGGGCGGCGGCACCTTCCTTGGTCACCTGCCCGGTGTCGTTGGCCAGTTCCGCTTCGACCATGCGGCGGGCCCTGGCGCCGAGCGAAGCGAGTGCCACTTCCTTTACGGCGGCGGACATGCCGCGCAGGGCGGCGATCACCTGCTCGGTCTGCAGCTTGTCGAACAAGACTGCCCGCGCCGCCTGACTGAGCTTGCCGATGTCCTCGAAGGAGAAGATCATACTGCGAAGACGCTTGGCCTCATCGGGCCTGGTGCTGGAGATGCTGTCGAAGATGGCGGTGGATTGTTCGCGGTCGAGCTTGTTGAGGAGTGCCGCCAGCCGCCGCCGCCCTTCTTCCTCGAGTCCCGCGTCGGACTTGGTCAGCAGATCGCGCTCGATACAAGTGTCGATGATCCGGGCGATGTCCTCGGACACCGGCTGAATCTTGAGCAGGCGCATTGCCGCGCTATCGCGCATGTCTCCCGGCAGCATCGACAGGCAGCGGGCCGAGAGGTCGGGATCAAGTTTGGAGATCACATAGGCGATGGTCTGGGGATGCTCATCCAGAAGATAGGGAACCAGTGCATTCTCGCTGCCTGCCGCGAATTTGCTCCATACCGGCTCACCGGCCTTGCGGATCGACGTTCCGAACATGCTGTCGAGTTCGCTTGGCGAAAAGGCCTGCTCGACAAGACCTCTCACTTCGTCAAACCCGGTGCTCAGTCCCAGGCTCTTGGCGAATTGGGCGGCGAATTCGTCGACGAGCAGGTCGAGGTCATCCTTGTCGACGGTGCCGAGTGCTGACGCCGAGTCCATGATGTGCTTGATCTCGGCACTCTTGAACTTCTGCAGCATCTTGGGGCCAAGCTGGTTACCGAGCGCCAGCAGCACGATGGCCACCTTCTCGCGCCCCGAACGTGTCTCCGCGATGTCCATGCCGTTGCTCATGGCCTAGGCAGCAGGCTGGCCCGCCTGGCCCGCAATGCTGGTCAGCTTGATGCCGAGGCGATTGCCTTCGCCCTCGATGACGAATAGTTCGCCTTGCGCCACCTCCTTGCCATTCACCAGGATCACCGCCGGCGACCCCAGCTTCTGGTCGAGTGCTATCACCGAACCGGACCCCAGTTCGGCGACGCGCGACAGGGGCAACCTGGTTGATCCGATGACCACTTGAACCGCAACGGGGATCTGCATGATTGATGGTGGCATCGCACCGGCAGCGGCCATCTTTTCAAGAGGCTGTTCCGTCAGGCGGTCCGCCAGGGAGCCAGTCATCGCGTCACTCGCTTACATGTCATGGCGCAACTCTAGTGCCGCTGAACTTGCCGGAATGTTGCGCCAGCGCATTTCATTCAGATAATCTTGACCGCAAGCCGTTCGCCGGAGCGAGTCAGCGTTCCGGAAAACAATTGCACGCCGCCGCTCATGCCGAGCACCGGCGTGGTGACGCTTGATCGCAAGGTTAGAAGCTGGCCCGGCACCAGCCGCGAAACTTCGCCGACGGTCAGGGTCTCCGCCGACAGGGTCACCGCAATACTGGCGAGACAATCGGCCAGGCCATCGCGCAGCGTGGCGGTTACGGCACCGGACGCCTGCACCTGCTCCAGACAGGTGGTAAGAGCATCACGGTTGAGGCCCAACCGGATTTCGCCACTGTAGCTGAAAACATTCACCAGGAGACGGAAGCACAGGAAGGCCGATTGTTCCGTTTCAAGCCGGGCATCACCGTCGATTTCAAGCGGTTCGATGCCATAGCCCGTTGCCACCAGCTCCGGCAGGTCCTGCATGATTCGTGACATCAGAAGATTGCGGATTTCTTTCTCGATACCCGAGAGAGGCCGTTGCTCAGGGATTGCCGGTGGCTCATTGCCGGTGCCGCCCAGGGCGGCATCGGTCAGGGCGAAGACCAGCAGGCGGTCGCAATCGAGGAAAACCCGCATCTGGCCGGTTGCCGATTTCAGCATGGCTTCCACCATGCCTTCCGCGGCTTCAGGACGGAGCCCTTCCTCGACACCATCGGGTGTGACCCGGAATGGCACCGGGCTCAAGTTACCGAGAAGACGTGAAACGGATTCACAGAGTTGCACCGAAAAGCGTTCAGTGGAAGGGAACCCGGAGAGCGGAGCGGCCGCCCTCGACTTCAGCATCCCGGCTGTGAGTGCGGAGCCACCCATCAGGAACCTCAGGCCGCCTTCTTGGCCGGGTCGGCGGCGCCTGCGTTCATGGTTTCCTGCTCCACTTCAGAGATGGTCGGGCGCTCATAGGCCGAGATTGTCTTGCGCCCATGTTCGAGTGCGACCTGCGGCATGGCGCCGTTCATGAAGGCGAGCAGGGTCTGCTTGACGATCACATAGAGGCGGACCTTCTTTTCGCGCACCGTCTTCACCTTGGAGGCAAGCGGGCCGAAGAGGCCATAGGAAAACAGAATACCGGCGAAGGTGCCGACAAGCGCCGCGCCGATGAGGTGGCCCAGAACTTCCGGCGGCTGGTCCAGCGCGCCCATGGCCTTGATGACGCCGAGTACGGCGGCGACGATGCCAAGTGCCGGCAGCGCTTCGGCAACGGCGGTCAGGGCAAAGTAAACTTTCAGCTTGTCGCGCGAGATGGTCTGGATTTCCTCGTCCATGAGTGATTCGATCTCGTGGGTCCGGGCATTGCCGATGATGATGAGGCGGCAGTAGTCGCAGATGAAATTGGTCAGGTCCTTGTCCGCCAGGAGTTTGGGAAACGCCTTGAAGATTTCCGACTCGGCGGGATTGTCGACATGGACTTCCATTTCGGTGCGGGTCTTGGCGCGCAGTTCGCGCATCAGCGCATAGAGGATCGACAATGTATCGAGATAGTCGCGGGGCTTTGGCGTCGATTCCTTGATGGCTTCCATGATGCCTTTGAAGCAATCCTTGACCACCTTCATGGTGTTGGCCACGAAGAATGTGCCAATGGCCGAGCCCAGAATGATGATGTATTCGTAGGGCTGCCACAGCACCGCGATGTGGCCGCCCATGGCGGCAAAGCCGCCGAGCAGGCATCCGCAGACGACAACCATGCCGATGACAAAATTCATGTTTTGATCCCGTGGGTGGCGCGGTAGAGACCGGCCTGCAGCGTCAGTATGCGGCGGGTCTTGTGCGGGACTGTTGCCTCCGGCGTTTCAGGCTGGGGCAAGGCAGATGCCGCATCCTCGAAGCCGTTCATTGGGGGGACTGACCATGGTGGGAACCGTCGCGGGCTACAGGCAAATCATGAAGAACTTCGACCGCACGCTGGATACCGTGGCAACGCGGGCCGACGTAAAGCGAGAAACAGATTATTTCCTGGCCAATATCCGGACCGTGAAATCCGCCGACGAGTTCATCAAGAACGACAGACTGTACAATTTCGCCATGACGGCCTTTGGCCTGAAGGACATGATCTACGGCAAGGCCTTCATGCGCAAGGTGCTGAACGAAGGCGTCGACGGGACATCGAGCTTTGCATTGCAGCTTGCTGATGGCCGCTTCCGCGATTTTGCCGAGGCCTTCAATTTCGCGCGTTATGGCGCCAGCGCCACGGCCTTTGACCGGACGCAGCAGGGCACCGTCGACAAATTCCTGCGCATCAAGCTTGAGTCCGAGGCGGGCCAGAGCGATGAGGGGCTTCGCCTCGCCCTGTATTTCCAGCGCAAGGCACCAGGCATCACAAGCATCTATGGCCTGATGGGCGATGCCGCACTTTACAAGGTGGTCCAGGCGGGACTGGGTCTTCCCAAGGCGCTGTCGAGTGTCGATATCGACAAGCAGGCAGCCCTCATCGGAGCCAGGCTCAATATCGAGGACCTGAAGGACCCCGCCAAGCTCGACGCTTTCATCGTGAAATTCACGGCGCGCTGGCAGGCGGCCAACAGCACCGCCGCCCAGCAGGCGCCGCAGATCGGCCTCAGCCAGTCGGTTCTCACCACCTTCGACAACTCCCTGTTGCTCAGCATGCAGACGATGAAACCTGGTGGCGGCCGCTGATGGAAACTGCTGGATATGTGTCACTCTCGGGCCAGCTGGCGCTGGAACGGCGCATGACGGCGCTGGCCAACAATGTCGCCAATGCCGGCACCACCGGGTATCGCGCCGAGGGCATTCATTTCCGTTCACTGCTCAGTTCGGTGTCGCGCCTGCCCACGGCATTTTCGGTCGTTGGCGAATCACATGTGGTGGCGGAGAGCGGCGGTCTGTCACGGACCGGCAATCCGCTCGATGTGGCCGTCCAGGGCGAAGGCTTCATGGCGGTGCAGACTCCGGCTGGCGTGGTCTATACGCGCGACGGCCGCATGCAGGTTCTGCCCAGCGGTGATCTCGTCTCGCTCAACGGCCATCCGGTGCTTGATGTGAGCGGGGCGCCATTGACACTCGATCCCGCCGCCGGTCCGCCGGACATCGGCCGCGACGGCATGATCACCCAGCACGGCCGTCAGGTGGGCGCCATCGGGCTTTTCTCGGTCGATCTCCACGCCCCCTACCAGCGCTACGAAAACTCAGGCTTCATTCCGCAACAGCCGCCCGAGCCAATTGTCAGCTTCGCAACGGACGGGGTGGTGCAGGGCTTCGCCGAAAATTCAAACGTCAATCCGGTTCTGGAAATGACCAATCTCATAAAAGTGACACGGGCCTTCGAGGCCTTGGCCAGCGCCATGGAGCAGAATGACGCGACCCAAAAAAACGCCATTCAAACACTAGGCGCGAGAAGCTAGGCGATGACACCTTCGCCGCTTGAGGCTCTGGCGCTGCGGATTTCGGCGCTGAAAAAAACCACACCGCTGGTGCGCTGGCGGGGCGAAGTCATGGCCGTCCAGCCGTCGGCCATTCTGGTCAGCGGATTGTCGTTGCATCTTCGTTTGGGCGGGTTGGTGGAGGTCGTGCTGCCATCCGGCACTGTGCTTGCCGAAGTCATCCGGTTCGACCGGGGGCAGGCGGCGGTCAAGCCGCTCCGCGAAGGGGCGCCAGTCACCTTGGGTGCGCCGGTCTATCCGGCGGGCGAGCGCGTCCTTTATCCCGCAGCGGGCTGGAAGGGGCGGATCATCAACGCGTTGGGCGATCCCGCCGATGGTGGCTGCAATCTGGTACATGGCGCAACTGCCGTTGCCCTGCAGCAGCAAGCGCCGGAGGCCATGTCGCGTGCGGCGATTGGCCAGCCGGTTGCCACCGGGGTGCGGGTCATCGATCTTTTCACGCCGCTGTGCCTCGGCCAGCGCATCGGCATCTTCGCCGGATCGGGTGTTGGCAAATCGACGCTGCTGTCGTTGCTGGCGCGTTCAAGCGGATTTGACTCGGTGATCGTGGCGCTGGTCGGCGAACGCGGCCGCGAAGTCCGCGAATTTGTCGAGACGACGCTGGGCGCCATGGCGCGGACGGCGATCACCGTCGTGGCGACGGGTGACGAAAGCGCCATGATGCGGCGCATGGCGCCCCTCACCGCCACCGCCATTGCCGAATACTTTCGTGACCGTGGCGACCGGGTGCTCCTCATCATGGACTCGGTGACGCGCTATGCCCTGGCCTGCCGCGAAGTGGCGCTGGCGGCGGGAGAGCCGCCAGTGGCGCGGGGATTCCCGCCAAGCGTTTTCGGCGACTTGCCGCGGCTTCTGGAAAGAGCAGGGCCAGGTCCCCAGGGCAAGGGATCGATCACCGGTCTTTACGCGGTACTGGTCGATGGCGATGATCACAATGATCCGGTTGCCGATACCATACGCGGCACACTCGACGGGCATATCGTGCTCGACCGCGCCATTGCCGAGAGCGGGCGGTATCCGGCGGTCGACGTGCTGGCATCAATATCGCGTCTGGCCGACCGGGTGTGGAACGCCGAACAGCGCAAGACCGTCATCGAGCTGCGCCGCCTGGTGGGGCGCTATGAAGAGTCCCGCGACCTGCGGGCCGTCGGCGGCTATGTGCCCGGTGGAGATGTCGAACTCGACCGGGCAATTGCCATCGTGCCGAAACTCTATCGGCTTCTCACCCAGGGGATCGACGGACCAACCAGCAGCGATGTTTTCGGCGAGGTTGCGGAATGTCTCTCAGGCTAGTGCGACCGCGGCATGACCGGCAACGAGCTGGTAGCCAAGATAGCGCTTGGTATCGATGGGATCAAAGCCCAGGGCGTTGCGCAGCTTCTTGCGGAGCTTGCTGATATGGCTCTCGACGACGCTTTCCTCGACCTCTTCGTCGAAGAGACCATAGACGGCATTGAATATTTGACTGCGATTGACGCGCCTGCTGCGATTGGCGGCGAGGAATTCGAGAATGCGGCGTTCGCGGCGGGGCAGGGAAAACGCCTGCCCGCGAATTTCCGGGTCGCGGCCATCACTGAAGATGCGCAGGCCCTCGATGTCGGTATGGCGGCTAGTGGCGGCAATGCGGCGGCGGATGGCGCCGATGCGGGCGATGATCTCGCGGGCGTGGATGGGCTTCCTGAGGACATCATCGGCGCCGGCCGCAAACAGTTTCAATGTCGCTTCAAGCCCGGTCGTGTCGTTCAAGGCGATGGCCGGAATCTCCGAACGGGACTTGATGGCGCGGGTGACGATTTCACGATGGCCGAAGTCGCCAAGCACGAAGGCTTCGACGGCGGCCAGATCCGGTCCGCTGGTCGAATGGAACCAGCTTTCGAAGTCGCTTGGCGTGAAACTGGCGGATGAAATGCCCTCCCGGCTGAGGCTCGACTGATAGGCATTGGAGACTTCAGGCCGCTCGTCGACAATGATGATCATTTTGACACGTCCACTTTCATTGGATTTATTAAGAATTTCCCGTTGCTCCATCACGGAACACAAGTAATTTGTTATTAATATGGTTAACAAACCCCTAATTAAGTGAATATTACTGTCGTAATTCAAGGATTTATACTATATATTAAATATATACTTTGAAGATATATTGTAATTTGGTGTGAAGCATTGTGTCTGGTAGATTCATTTCTACCTTGTGGAATTTCATCCCTCTTGTCCAGACAACACGTTCAAGTTGTTTGTTGAATGTATTGCAAGTTTTACGATAGTCGAATAGCTTCCTGCTACCTGCAAGTGATTTGCAGGCTGGGACCCACCCACAAGAGGTAGAATTCACGATGGACGCAGAGATGCAGCCCGAAAGCCCGCAGGATTCCTTTCTTTTCATCGGCGAACTGGCAAAGCGAACCGGTGTCGATCCGAAGACCATCCGCTTCTATGAGCGGGCCGAGCTTCTCTCGCCGCCCCGGCACGGACGTTTCCGCACCTATCTGGCATCCGACGTGCGGCGGCTTGGCAACGTCCTGACGCTGCGCAAGTTGGGCGTGCCGATTGCCCAGATCCGTGAATTACTCAACCTGGCTGGTGACCGCGCCGATATTCTCGACGACAGCAAGGCGGTGAGCCTGCTGCGCAGCCACCTCGAATTGCTGAAGTCAAAGCAGGGCGACCTCACCCGCCAGATCGAACAGACGATGTCGGCGCTGGAAAAATTCGCGGCCTGATTACTGCACCAGTCCGCGGGCATCGACCAGGACCGTGCCCAGAACCTCTTCGCCATCCACGAAGACGACACGGTCGAAAAGGTTGATCACCGGGCAGACGTGATTGGGCGTCACGCGCAACACATCTCCGACGGCGGGTTTGCTGATGGCCTTGGAGATATCGAGGAAGCCGTGTTCCTCGCTCTGGTCATAGACGATGGCGCCGCCCAATGATCGCACGGTGCCATAACCCGTCATGCCGAGAAGATCGCTGGTGAGCGACTTCGATCCGGCGTCGATCATGGCGCGTTCCGCCGTGGGCGTGCTGACCACCGTCGCCAGCACGCTTACGGCACAGTCCTCCCAGGTGCAGACGCCGCGTTCGGCCAGTGAGCGGTCAAAGTAAATGTAAGTCCCGGCGCGATACTCGGTGACGGCTTCAAGTCCTTCATCTTTCCACATGTCGGGTGATCCGCCGGTGCTGACGGTTTCGACATCGAGGCCAGCAGCCTTGGCCAGGTCCCGGGTCTCCGACAGGAACGCCGCCGCCGGGGTGCGCAGTCCGGCGCGCGGGTAAGTCATCAATCCGCCAAAGCTAACACCGGCTGTCCTGTCGATGATGCGGGCGAGATCAACGGCGGCGGCCGGTGTCTGGACGCCGTTGCGTCTGGCACCCGTATCGCACTCGACCAGAATCCGGATCGGACGCCCGGCCTGTTGCCCGGCCCAGCCAACGCCCTCAACCACCGTCTCATTGTCGGCAACCACGCTGATCGCCGTGCGCTTCGCCAAGGCGGCGAGGCGTTCGAGCTTGTGGCGTCCGACGATATCAAAGGTCAGCAGCATGTCGCTCAAGCCAGCGTCAGCCATGACCTCCGCCTCGCCGAGTTTCTGCACGGTTATGCCCTTGGCGCCCAAATCGCGCTGGTAACGGGCCATGCCGGCCAGCTTGTGGGTCTTGATGTGCGGGCGGTTGCCGATTTTCAACGCATCACAGCGGGCTTGCCAGCGCTTCAGGTTACGGTCGGCAACGCCGATGTCGATCACTGGTACCGGTGTCTCCAGATCGGCAATGTGCTTGCCCACCGGTTCGAACCGGAAATAGTCGCGGATATCCATGGCGTATTCTCCCTGTTGCGGGGAGTATCGCCTCGAAAGGCCCCGCGCTTCAAGAGCCGCTCAGACGATCCCCGCCGAGGTGCCCTCGACAGGGGGGCGTTCCGCCGCTTTCCTGGCCCGGTAAGTGCTCGCCCGGTAGGCCATGACGGGATCGATGGCGCCGCCCTTGCGCCGCCGCGCCTCGGCGAGGATGGGCGACACATCGGTGATGAAAGCCTGTTTCACCAGCCGATGGCCGAGCATGACATCGCTCGCCTCCTGGGCTGCGCTCAGCGTGCCACGGTCGATGAGCGACGCCTGTACGAAGGCGCGCTGGATTTCCACCGCCGAGGCCATCAGGCTTTCAATGGGATCGGTGACGTTGTGCGATTGGTCGATCATGTAGGCTGGTGCAAACTCCGGCGCATTGCGCTGTTCGGCATCGACGAGTTCGTTGAAAACCAGAAACAGGCGGAAGGGATCGATGGCGCCCGAGTCGAGATCGTCATCGCCATATTTCGAATCATTGAAATGGAAACCCGCCAGCTTGCGGGCGCGTACCAGGCGCGCCACGATCTGCTCGACGTTGGTATTGGGGGCATGGTGGCCAAGGTCGACCAGGCATTTCGCCTTGGGACCAAGTTCCTGCGCCGCCATGAGATTTGAACCCCAGTCGGAGATCACCGTGGCGTAAAAGGCCGGCTCGTAGAGCTTGTGTTCGAGAAAGACCATCCAGCCTTTCGGCAGCGCGTCGTAGATGGTCTTCAGCGATTCCATATAGCGGTCGAAGGCGGCATTGAGATTGGACTGGCCCGGAAAATTGGAGCCATCGGCAATCCACACGGTCAAGGCGGCGGAGCCAAGCTGGCGGCCGATCTCGATGCATTCGATATTGTGTTCCACGGCCTGCTGCCGCGTCGCCTTCCCGGCATGGGTGAGCGATCCGAACTTGTAGGAGTGCGCCTGTCTGGCCTGATCCTGGAATGTGTTCGAGTTCACGGCGTCGAAACCCAGTTCGTGGGAGGCAGCTTCCTGGCGCAGTGCGTTGTAGTCCGCGACCCTGTCCCACGGAAAATGCGGCGAGACGTTCGGAGTGACACGCGTCAACTGATGGATGACGCCGCAATCCTCAAGCTTGTCGTGGATATGGCGCGGCTCGCCCGGCCCTGGAAAACGGGCAAAGCGCGTGCCGCCGGTGCCCACCCCCCAGGTCGGCACGGCCACGGTGAAATCCATGGCGCGTTTGGTAATCGCCTCGATTGCAATGCCGCGCCGCTCCAATTGGCGGCCCAATGCCGCGTAGTCTTCGGCGAGAGTTTGCTCGTTCTTCTGGTTTTCACCAGCCAGGAAATCCGCCGTGATCGCGAAGGTCATGGTCTACCTCGTGAAGGACGCGGCGTTGCCGGCGTCGACATTGAGGAAGTTGCCAGTCGATTTGCTCGACAGATCGGAGGCGAAGAAATAGACCGCTTCGGCGATGTCCTCCGGAAACACCGAGCGCTGCAACAGCG